>JBDLSS010000418.1:0-2585 GCA_039799345.1 Pseudomonadota bacterium | reverse complement strand
AGACCATTTAGATCAGCATATTTGGTTAGACCCGCGCAATGCACAACTTATCGTACAAGCTGTTTTAGAACAATTACAACAACTAGACCCCGCCCACAGCAAGCCTTATGCTGAAAATGCCAGCCGTTTAAATGCGCGTTTAGATGCATTAGACAAGAATTTAATGCAGCAACTGAAGCCGTTCAGAACAGTAGCTCTGATGGTATTTCACGATGCTTACCAATACTTTGAAGAACGTTATGGCTTAAATGTGGTGGGTGCAATCAGCATTTCCCCCGAAAATCGCCCGAGTGCGAAACGCCTGCATCAATTACGCGAACGCATCCAAAGCGCACAAGTACGTTGTGTGTTCAGTGAACCCCAATTTGAACCGAGTTTGATCACGCCCTTAATCGAAAATACGCAGGTGAAGCGCGGCGTGTTAGACCCCAATGGCATGGATTTAGCCGTGGGCAGTGAAGCTTATTTCAGTTTATTGACGAATCTTGCGAAAGCTGTGCGAACGTGTGTGGAGAACTGATTATTTTATAAATGCGGTTTGCGGTGATAAAGCTCAAGGAATGTTTCCCTAACACGGATAGAAAACACCCCTTGAGCGACAAACGGTATAGCTAGTGATGCGCTATCTTAGTATTCAACTAAAATGTCTTCATCACGCACGATCATTTGGCAAGCTAAACGCCACGTAGGAGGAACGTCGCCAACTTCAGCTTGTTCCAATTCTTCTTTGGTCAATTTGCCAATGTTCTTGAGCACGACTTTTTCTTTTTCAGTCAAGAAACCGCCCATGCGAGTTTTCTTATCTAAGCTGGTCACTTTGATAACGCAAGTCCCACATTCACCATCTTCACAATTGAATTCCAAAGGAATCTTATTTTCTTGTGCGATTTTCAGAATGGTTTCAGTGTGGCTACCTGCAACCGCATAAACCGTTTTATCTTTGTAGCTAGGATTACTAAACGTAATATCGGCCATGTTGATGCTCCAAAATTATGCAGGTTTAACGGTGACATCACCCAAAACTTGGGCTTGGCAAGCGAGACGGTGATGTTTACCCGCCATGTTATCCCGCAATACTTTGTCTTCTAAAACTGAAGGAGTTGACAAGTTATTCCAGCCTTCGGTGACTTCCATCATGCAAGTCCCACAATCGCCTTCACGGCAACCGTAAACAATGCCAGAACCCACTTTTTCAGAAATTTCGATCACGCGAACCCCAGCAGGGACAGTTACGCTGATACCAATATCTTCAAACTCCAATTTTGCTTTTGCCATAATGCACGCCTCATAAAAGTAAAGTGATAATGTTTGCCCATCCGCAAAACACCATTACTGCTTTGGCTGTGTTCAAGCCAAATTTGCCATATCGATCACTTTCGCTTGATTTCTATTAGTAATGAATTCAGCGAGTTGGCGACCGAATTGACGGCAATCTTCTAACTCTTGAGCGGTAGGAATTAACTTCACGCGCACGCCTTGTAAAGGCACGCGCATTTTTAATCCCCGCATCCGATCTTCTAACATGCGTACGGCTTCCCCAGACCAGCCATAAGAACCAAAGGCTGCGCCAAATTTGCCTTTCAAGTTGACCACCACCAAAGAAGATAATAAGTCCCACATCATCTTCGTGGCATCTCCATTAATAGTCGGTGTACCCAAGGCAATTCCATCGGATTCTTCAATCAAATCGACGAAGGGTTCAACTTCGCCGCCCGCCAAGTCATATAAAGATGCACGCAGCCCTTCGACTGTATTCGCGCCTTCATAGACTGCTTCTGCCATGCGAGCGGTATTACCATAAGAACTGATATAAAAAATCAATAAGGTTTTGTCACCTCCGTTGACCTCACGGTGCAAACGGGGGCTAGATAATTCGTGATAACGCTGTACATAACGCAAGGGGTTATGTCGTAAAATCGGGCCATGAGTTGGCGCAATGGTTTTCAGGGGTAATTTTTCAACCAATTCAACCGCTTCCAGCACATATTGCTTAAAGGGACGCATGATGTGGGCGTAATAATATTCAAAGGAAAAGCGAAAATCGCCAACTAACTCATTGAATAAACGCGCATCGCAGAAATGGCAGCCGAAAGCATCGCCTGAAAATAAAATGGCTTCTTCTTCTAAATAAGTGCATTGGGTATCAGGCCAATGCAAATAAGGCGTATTCAGAAAACGTAAGTTTCTGTCGCCTAAAGACACCGTGTCATCGGTGGTGACCGGGGTAAATTCTAATTCCGTATCCGCTTTGAGCAGACCTTTAATCATGCTCTGTGCGCGAAATGAAATATACAAACGCGCCTGTGGTGCACGTTTCAATAATTCAGGCAAAGCCCCTGTGTGGTCAGGCTCGAGGTGATTTAACACAATCACTTTGATTTCGTCGTAGCGTGCCACTTGTTCCAAGCGGGTGAAAAATTCATCGGAGAATTCTTCTTTCACGGTATCGATAATCGCAACACCTTCACTGCCACGCACTGAATAAGCGTTATAACTGGTGCCGTTTGCGGTTTTTAGAATGATGTCGAACGTGCGTAAAGTGGGGTCGAGTGCGCCAATCCAATGCACACGCTCGGTCACATTCA
>JBDLSS010000417.1:0-9429 GCA_039799345.1 Pseudomonadota bacterium | reverse complement strand
CCCGATTACGGGCACGACCGAAACCCGCGCCTTGGGCGAGATTTTCAATGAAATGCTGCAATCGATTAGCTTGGCGGTCAGCGATAAAGACCGTTATGCCGCACGTTTGCAAGCTTACAGCGAAACTTTAGAAGAAGAAGTGGCGCGGCGCACCGCAGCACTTGCAGAGGCGGTGGAAGAAGCTAAAGCCGCCAATTACTCAAAAAGCCGTTTCTTGGCAAATATGAGCCATGAATTGCGCACTCCGATGAATGCGATTATCGGCTACAGCGAAATGCTTTTAGAAGAGGCGGAAGACCTGAATATCACGGAACAAGAATGGGTTGGAAATATTAAAAATATTCATATTTCTGCGAAAAATTTATTAAACCTGATTAATGATATTTTAGACATTTCCAAAATCGAAGCGGGCAAGATGAATTTATACTTAGAAACCTTCGATATTCAACAATTGATTCAAGAAGTTTTAACCACTATTCGCCCGCTATTAATCAAATCTGACAATAAATTACTGCTGATTTGTCCTGATAATATTGGTAAAATTCGCGCTGATTCGATTAAATTACGGCAAAACCTCTTAAACTTGCTGAGTAATGCCAATAAGTTTTCCAAACAATCCAACATTCAGCTCGAAGTAGCGCGTGAACAACAGCCCTTTGGTGAAGTGCTGCGTTTCAGCGTGCGCGACCAAGGCATTGGCATGACGGCGGAACAAATGAGTAAATTATTCAAGCCCTTCAGTCAGGCCGACGTGTCCACCACCCGTAAATATGGCGGCTCGGGTTTGGGGCTGGCGATTACCAAACATTTCTGTGAGATGATGGGCGGTAAAATTGTTGTCGAAAGTGAATTAGACCACGGCAGCTGCTTTAGTTTGCTGATTCCTGCCGAAGTCAAAGCCCTGACCGAATCCCATTAAACGTTAACTTGCTTTTGTCTGAATCAGGATTTACAGGATTATCCGAATTAAACAGGATTAACCCCTGATACAGAGAGAATATTAAGCAATTCTGAAAATCCTTTAATCCTGTAAATCCTGATTCAGACAATCCTTATAACTTTAGCATTACCCTTTTGAGTAAGCTTTCATCAACGAGTATTCCCATGTTGCAGTTATTTTTTGCCCGTCTCCTCAGTATGTTCGGGGTGATTTTGGGCGTGGTCACTTTAGTATTTTTATTAATTCATCTCGTGCCCGGCGACCCCGTGCAAGCCATGCTTGGCGAAAGTGCGACCGCCACTGACCAAGTGGCATTACGCCATGCTTTAGGCTTAGACCAGCCCTTATTAACCCAATATTTCAATACCTTGCAGAATTTAGTGCGCGGTGATTTGGGTACTTCCTTATATTCTAAAGAACCGATTCGGGAAATGTTGGCGCGGCGCATTCCCGTGACTGTGTTGTTGACCTTGGCGGGTTTGGCGGTGGCAATGGCAATTGCTTTGCCTTTGGGCAGTGTTGCCGCACTGAATAAAGATAAATTCTGGGATTACACTGCAATGAGTTTTTCCTTGTTAGGAATCTCCGTGCCGCATTTTTGGCTCGCCCCCTTGTTAATTATGATTTTTTCCCTGCATTTAGGCTGGTTTCCCGTCAGTGGTTATCAAAATTGGGACAGTTTAATTTTACCCGCACTGACCTTGGGCACGGCACTGGCGGCAATTTTAGCGCGCATGGTTCGCGCCACCTTGTTAGAAGTGTTGAACGAAGATTATATTCGTACCGCCCGCGCCAAAGGTTTAAGCCATCGTGCAGTGGTGATTCATCATGCTTTACGCAATGCTGCCTTGCCGATTTTAACCGTGCTCGGAATGCAATTGGGCGCGTTGTTGGGCGGTGCAGTGATTACGGAAACGATTTTTTCCCTGCCCGGCATTGGACAACTCACCGTTGAATCAATTCAACGCCGTGATTATCCTGTGGTGCAGGCGTGCGTGTTGCTCATCAGCGTCAGCTATGTGGGCGTGAATACCTTTACCGACTTGCTGTATTCTTGGCTAGACCCGCGAGTACATTATCATGCTTAAATGGCGGGTGCTCATTCCGAGTGTGATTTTAGGTAGTTGGGCGATATTATCGTTGGTGGCGCAATGGTTGCCGCTGTATCCCAATCAAATTACTTTGGCTGCAATTTTACAACCGCCTTCCTTTGACGCAATTCTCGGCTTTGATGATTTGGGCAGACCTTTGTTAGCACGTTTGTTGATGGGAGCGCGAACTTCGTTTTTTGTGGCGTTTTGGGTGGTGCTGATTTCAATGACATTGGGCACGGTTATCGGCATGATAAGCGCGTGGCTAGGCGGTTATGTAGATTTGTGGATTGTGCGCATTATTGACGTGTTCCTCGCCTTCCCCAGCATTTTGTTGGCAATTGCCTTGTCGGGTTTATTAAAACCCGATATTAGCAATGTGGTATTTGCTTTGTCAGCGGTGGGCTGGGTGGGATTCGCACGTTTGGCACGGGCGCAAACTTTATCCTTGAAACGTCGTGAACATGTGCAAGCGGCAGTGGCTTTGGGTGCGGGTAATTTCAGAATTTTGCGCTGGCATGTGTTGCCCTTATTGCTTGCCCCGCTGACCGTTGAAGCGACTTTCGGGATTGCGGGCGTGGTGATTGCGGAGGCGGGTTTATCGTTTTTAGGCTTGGGCGTTCAAGCCCCAGCGGCTTCATGGGGCAGTATGATTCGCGATGGAACACTGTACATGTTAATTGCGCCGCATTTGGTGCTTGCGCCGGGAATTGCTTTGTGTGGCGTGGTGTTGTCGGTGAATTTGTTGGGGGATAGGTTGCGCGATTATTTGGATGTGAAACGCAAGGATTAATAGTGATTTTAACTGTGTCCTCAAGTCTTTGAAGGAAATGTCCCTCATTCCAAACTCTGTTTGGGAATGCCTGCACGTCAAGCAAAGTTTGACGTGCAGGCAATACATCATTCAATAAATGACGAAGTAACACATGATTTTTCATTTCTAAACCTGAGAGCAAGATGTAAGAGTGACGCAGTTAAAACACTAACTCTTTTTTTCAATGAGTTAGTGTTTTGCGCCGCACAATTATATTTCCAGTAAAATTAAATAGTTGCCGATTCAACTGCATAAATTCTACTTTAGTATTTCCTGTAGAAAATTGGAGGCACAATAAAAGATTGAAATCCCACCCTCGACATTTTCCTGTATCCCCGCCTTATTTTTGTCTAAAATGTTCAACATCCACCAGCAATCACGATGGATAAAACTTAATATTCGGGAAAATTCGATAATTTCTCAGAGATTTTACTATGAAAAATAAAATATTCAGCAGTCTAGCTTGGCTCGCTGTTGCCATCTTAGGAGCATCAGCGATTGGTGGGATTGCCTTAAATCGCGGCGAATCCATTAACGCGATTTGGTTCATTACCGCTGCCGTTTGCGTGTATGCCATTGCTTATCGTTTTTACAGTGCATGGATTACTGCCACAATTTTAGTCGCAGATGAAACCCGCGCCACCCCCGCAGAACGCCTTGATAATGGGCGTGATTTTATTCCGACAAACAAATGGATTGTGTTTGGACATCATTTTGCCGCCATTGCAGGGCCCGGCCCTTTAGTTGGGCCGACTTTGGCCGCTCAATTTGGCTATTTACCCGGCACGCTGTGGATTTTAATCGGCTCAGTGCTCGGTGGTTGTGTGCAAGACATGGTCACTTTATTTTTTTCCACCCGTCGCAATGGGCGCAGTTTGGGGCAAATGGCGCGTGATGAAATCGGACCCATTGGCGGGATTAGCGCACTCATTGGCACGCTGATGATTATGATTATTCTGATTGCGGTGCTGGGCTTGGTCGTGGTCAACGCGATGAAAAACAGCCCTTGGGCAACTTCTACCGTGGCAGCGACTATTCCGATTGCGATTTTCATCGGGATTTACATGCGCAATATTCGTCCCGGACGAGTATTAGAAGGCTCATTTATTGGGCTTGCCTTGTTGATTTTGTCGGTGGTGGGCGGCGGCTGGATTGATCACCATCCCGTGTTAAGCAAGATTTTCGACCAAAACGGTTTAACTTTGGCTTATTGGGTGATTGGCTACGGTTTCATGGCGGCAATTTTACCCGTGTGGTTATTGCTTGCGCCGCGTGATTATCTGTCCACGTTCATGAAAATGGGTACGGTGCTGCTCTTAGCAGTGGCAATTGTGCTGATTCATCCTGAAATCAAAATGCCTGCTTTAACTCGCTTTATTGATGGCACAGGGCCCGTATTTGGGGGCGCAGTGTTTCCTTTCGTATTTATCACCATTGCTTGCGGCGCGATTTCAGGTTTTCACTCCTTAATTTCATCAGGCACTACTCCGAAATTAATCGCCAACGAAGGCGACATTCGCATGATTGGTTACGGCGGCATGTTGCTGGAATCTTTCGTGGCAATTATGGCAATGGTTGCCGCCACGGTATTAGACCCCGGCGTGTATTTCGCGATTAACAGCCCAGCGGGCGTAGTCGGAGCTTCTGCGGTGGATGCGGTGGCAAAAATTTCATCATGGGGTTTTCCCGTCAGCGTTGAACAAATGTCTGCTTTAGCGCGGGATATGGGCGAAAAAACTTTATTCGCACGCACAGGCGGCGCACCGTCTTTAGCCGTCGGCATGGCGAGTATTTTCAACAGCGTGTTTGGACAAGGTTTACTCGGCTTGTGGTATCACTTCGCCATCATGTTTGAAGCGGTGTTTATTTTAACCACGGTGGATGCAGGCACGCGGGTTGGACGTTTCATGTTGCAAGATTTGCTCGGCAATATTTGGAAACCTTTAGGACGCACATCTTGGTATCCCTCAGTGTTGCTCAGCAGTGCGTTAGTAGTCGGGGCGTGGGGCTATTTCCTCTATATCGGTGTGATTGACACCAATGGCGGTGTGAATATCTTATGGCCCTTATTCGGGATTTCTAACCAAATGTTAGCCGCAATTGCCTTGTGTGTAGGCACAGGGATTATTATCAAATCGGGGAAATTGAAACATGTGTGGGTGACGGCGTTTCCCTTGGCATGTTTGGCATTTATCACCACGGCGGCGGCTTGGGAAAAAATCATGAGTGCGGATGTGCGCGTAGGATTTTTCGCGGCTGCAAACGACATGGCAATGAAACTCGCAGCGGGCAGTTTGTCGCCAGAAAAAGCCAAAGTTGCCCCGCAATTGATTTTTAATCAGCAATTGGATGGCTGGCTGACGCTGTTTTTCGTGGTGATTTTGTGGGTGATTATTGCAGATATGCTGTATGTGAGTTTCCGCTATTTGAAGGGCTTGCCTGTGCCGTCATCGGCTGAAGCACCCTATGTGCAAACCCAGTTAGTTGGGGTTTAAACTGGGATTTAGGATTGGCAGATTTCTTTCTCGTTGCTAAATAGAGTTTCACTGTCATTAGGGTAAGGAAAACTCCCTTATTTCGAGAAGAGTCCCAAAGTATTTTTAAACCCCTTTGACTGCGCCCCTAGGGCGTGTCATCCATTAGGTTTTAACAAAAAGTAGCGCGTTTAAAACCTTTAAAGAAGCCCCCAACCCCCTAAAGGGGGCTAAACACAAACAAGTTATGTAATGTTTAATGTTTTAAGTCCCCTTTAGGGGCTGGTTTTAAGGTTTAGCCCTCTTTAGGGAATTAGGGGTGCAGTTAGAATCGACTTTGGGACTCTCCTCCCCTTATTTCCCTTTTTTTAATATAAAAATTGGGGCGATGATGCGTTTCGTTCCTCAGCACATCCTATTTAGTGCTGTTGGCACTGACCCTTAACTTTTAAGTGAAACAGAGTTTGGGAACGAGAAAACTCAGGTTAGTTTAAGACGTTATAGCAATGCTTTGGTTTAACCCTGAAACTTAGTTAGAATAGTCATAACTCCCCTATCATAGATGTACACCACAATTATGCAGATGACTCAAGTATTTACCATTCGGCATGGTGAAACCCCTTGGAATGCCGAAGGACGTTTACAAGGACATGCTAATATTCCGCTCGCACCCAAAGGATTGGCACAAGCTAAAGCTTTAGCGCAAAGTTTGAAAGATCATGAATTTAGCGCGATTTACAGCAGCGATTTAGACCGCGCTTTTCAAACCGCAGAATGTATTGCTCTGCACCACAATATTCCAATTAAAATTGATCCACGGTTGCGGGAAAAAAATTTAGGGGTATTTCAAGGCTTAACCCGCCCCGAAATTTCGCAAAATTTCCCCGAAGAGTTCGAGCAATATCAAAGTAATAATCCTGATTATCAAGTGCCTCAAGGGGAAACTAATCGCCAATTTTATCAACGCTGTATCGACTGCTTTGATGAAATCGCAATTCGTCATCTGGGTGAAAAAGTGCTGGTCGTCGCCCACGGGGGCGTGCTGGGAAATTTATTTAAATATACCGTTGGCATCCCACTGGAAATGCCGCGCCGCTTTGAATTATTAAACACCAGCCTGAATATTTTCACCCACAAGCAAGAAACTTGGATTTTAGAAAGCTGGGGTAACCTCAGCCATTTACAACATATTCCACAAAATCACAGTTTGGATGACTTATAAATCCCAATGCCTAACACCCCGTTTACAAGTTATAGCCCCCTTTCTAATCGTCAACAATGGCAATTTAGTTTGTTCTGGATGCTCGCGCTGCTCGGCTGTGTTGCAGTATATTGGCTGGGGCTGGACAGTATTTTTCTGCTCGATGATTCCCCCAATTTAGAAGCCTTGTCTCATATTCACGACAATGACGTACTCAATGGAATGTTGACCTTTGCCAGCGAAGGTGATGCGGGGCGATTGGGCAGACCGATTTCACTGCTGAGTTTTGCCGCGCAATATTATTCATGGGACAGCGATCCAGCGAGCTTTAAATACGTCAACTTAATGATTCATCTGATCACAGGCAGCTTGTTGTTTTGGTTAGTGTTACGTATCGTCCAGTGCGTACAACTCACCGCCCGCCATGGTGCGTATTTAGCATTATTTAGTGCGGGTATTTGGTTAGTGCACCCCTTACAAGCCAGCACGGTTTTATATGTGGTGCAACGCATGACTCAATTATCCGCACTGTTCACGGTGTTGGGCTTGTTGGGCTATGTGATAGGACGACAACATTTAGCAGTGGGGAATTTAAAACGCGGTTGGCTGTTGACCAGTGTGAGCATTATTCTGGGTGGAATTTTAGCGACCTTGTCTAAAGAAAACGGGGTGTTATTAGTGTTTTTCGTATGGGCTTTGGAAGCAAGTTTATTACGCCAACTGCCCACGCCCCGCTATTGGCGGTTATGGATGACGGCGTTTATTTATCTACCGATTATTGCTTTCGTTCTGTTGTTTGTAATCAATTATCAGCAAATGATTTTAGGCACGTATGCGATTCGGGATTTTACTGTGGGTGAACGCTTGCTCACCGAAGCGCGAATTTTAAGCAATTATTTGGCAAAAATTACGCTGTTGTCACCGCGCGATTATTCGGTATTTCATGACGATGTGGCGATTTCTCGTTCTTGGTTTGAACCTGTCACCACTTTCCCTTCCGTGCTGTTAATTCTAGGTTTATTTGCCAGTGCTGTGCGCCTGCGTAAAACTTATCCAATTTATGCTTTTGCGATTTTCTGGTTTTTCGCAGGACATATTTTAGAATCTAGCGTGATTGGCTTAGTGCCGTATTTTGAACACCGCAATTATCTGCCCTTGTTTGGTATTGTGTTGGCAATGGTCTACACCGTGCAACGCGCCCTTGCCTATATTCGTACCCATTACACCCCTCGCGCCGCCCGAGTATTAGCGATTTTTGGGTTTGCCTTATTTCCCGCACTGACTTTTAGCCAAGTGCAATTATGGTCACAACCCTTTGTGCAAGCGATGTTGTGGGCAGATAGCAAACCTAATTCACGCTATGCTCAATCGCATGCTGCCTCTTTGATGGAAAAGCTCAAACATTACGAATTAGCGCAACGTTATTATGCGCGGATGCTGGAAGCTTTCCCCAAGGATAGCGGCGCGGCAATGCTATGGTTTACCTTGTTCAGTATTCACCCCGAGCAAGTCAAACCGATAGCGTTACCCCTGTTACTGAAAAATTTACAGTCAGGCAACATCGACACCGCCGCCATCAGCGGCTTGAATTATTTATTAGAAACTTGTGCCTCAACGCCTTGCGCCTTGTCGAATGCGGATTTAACCCAGATTTTTGCTGCCATTTGGCAAAATTCACAAAGCAAACTCGCTTTATACAAAGCACCGCTGCATTATTTAGAAGCCTTATTTGCATTGCGTGAAGCACGTTATCAAGCGGCTTTAGACGCATTAGACCAAGCGATTGCAGTTAAGCGGGAAGTTTCGTGGCAATTATTTAAAGTCAATATCTTGATTTCCTTACAGCGTTTTCCCGAGGCGAGCAGTTTGCTTCAACAATTACGCGCCCAACTTTCTCCCGTCAAGCTGCGTTCATATACAGAACAATTGCGGGGCTTACAACAGCGGTTAGACGCGCGTCAAACTGCGGTGACTCACTAGAGAACTCTCATGCCGTATTTAAGTATTATTCTGCCCTGTTTGAATGAAGCCGCCAGTTTGAAAACCCTGCTTCCCCGTTTACGGGCCCTGCATCCTGAAGCAGAATTGGTGGTGGTCAATGATGGTTCTAGCGATGACTCGGTAGAAATTGCCAAACAAGCGGGCGCGGTCGTGGTAACGCATCCTTACACCCAAGGGAATGGGGCAGCGATTAAAAATGGGGCGCGGGTTGCCACAGGAGAAGTGTTGGTATTTATGGATGCTGACGGTCAGCATAAACCCGAAGATATTGCGCGTTTATTGGAAAAGTTTAAACAAGGTTTTGATATGGTAGTGGGCGCAAGAAATGCGGCTTCACAAGCGAGTTTCGGACGTTTATGTGCCAATAGTTTTTATAACTGGTTTTCGAGTGCGATGGTGGGACATCAAATTGAAGATTTGACTTCAGGTTTTCGGGCGGTGAGTGCGGAAAAATTTAAAGAATTTATTTACTTGTTACCGAATACCTTTTCTTATCCGACTACTATCACGATGGCGTTTTTCCGTGCAGGTTATAGCGTAGCATATTTGCCCATCATTGCCCCACAACGCATTGGCAAAAGTCATATTAAGCCATTTAAAGATGGAGTGCGTTTCTTGTTGATTATTTTCAAGATTGGCACACTTTACTCCCCGCTTAAACTATTCTTTCCCTTAAGTTTGAGCTTTTTCTTCACAGGACTGGGATATTATACTTATACCTTCCTCAGCAGTAATCGGTTTACTAATATGGGTGTGGTACTTTTTACCACCGCAATCTTGATTTTCTTGATTGGTTTAGTTTCTGAACAAATTACTCAGTTATTGTATAGTCGGAAGGAATAGTTGGTTTATTTAGACTGCGCCTCCAACCCGCTAAAGCACAGCCATAGGGTCATGTTGGGTTGTCG
>JBDLSS010000416.1:0-3345 GCA_039799345.1 Pseudomonadota bacterium | reverse complement strand
GAGTAATGACCCCCAAAATCCTAAAATGGGCAATGCGGGCAATATTTATTTAGCAGCGGATTGCTTACGTCTCACCAATAGCAGCATCAGCACCACCAGTTATGATACAGGGCAAGGCGGTGACATTACCCTGAAAGTGGCGAAAAATTTAGAATTACTCAGTAATCCCAATGAAATTCTCTCGCCTTCCACCAGTATTCAAGCCAGTTCCGAAGGCACAACTGCCAATGCGGGGAATGCAGGGCGTATCAGCATTAGTGCACGTAATTTATTGTTACAAGGCGATAAAACCAAGATTGATAACAGCAGTGCGGGCGCGGGGCAAGGTGGGAATATTACCTTATATGTGGTAGATAAATTGAGTTTGGAATCAGGCACAGCTATTTCTGCGGCAAACAGCAGTACAGGCAATGCAGGCAATATTACCTTAAACGCCACAGCAATGAATTTAACTCAGGCACGAGTTTCTACCGCTTCAGAGCAAGGGGAAGGCGGCAATATTATTTTGAACGCGCGTTCCCGTTTGCAATTGGATCGCGCCAATATCAACACTGCTGTCAATGGTGGCAAAGGCAACGGTGGCAACGTGATTGTCGGTGCACCGTATCAATTGCGTTTGCAAGACAGTCAAATTGTTGCCAATGCACAAGATGGTAATGGTGGCGTGATTTTAATCGTCACAGGCAGCCCGATTTCACGCACAGGTAATAGTACAATTGAAGCTTCTTCTAAATCAGGGATTAATGGTGAGGTTAAGATCGACCTGCCCAATGTGGACACGATTACCTTACCGGTGGCATTTTTAGATGCCAGTGCTTTGATCAAACGCCAATGTGCGGCGCGTGCCAATGATGAATTATCCAGCAGTTTTGTGGTGATTGGGCGCGGTGGCTTACCTAATTCCCCTCATGATTTACAGGGATATACGCCTGTGGCTTCGGAGAACAAGGAGGTAGCACATGAAGAATCAGAGGATGAATGATTAATTGTGGTCAGCATCAAGATTTTCAGAATGACAGAAAAACCTTTTTAATTCAGAGAAGTCTGTAAATTCCGATGCTGACAGCCATCTTGTTATAAATTTGGCAGGCTTTCGACTAAGTCGCTGCCTGTACAGCATTCACTTCAATGTTGGGCGGATTCAATAAAGCCCGTTTCACGCTGCATTCGTTGGTAGCGCGAATTAATGCTGAGGTGTATTTCGCAGGAAAACTGGGCGGTAAACTGATATTAATCGCGATATTTTTCACCAGTTTTTGCTCGGAATCCCAGTCGTTTTCCAAACTCAAGCTGATGCCATCCATAGAAATATTACGGGCTTGGCAAAAACGCAGCACAAAAAATCCCGCACAGGTAACTAAGCTGGTTAAGAAATATGAGTATGGGTCAGGTGCAGTATTGTGACCACCGTTGCTTTCAGGCTGATCAGTATGTACGGCAAACTCATCAAAGCGGGCGTTCACTTGCATTCCTTCCCCAAAACTGACTTGAATATTCATTTCTATACTCCACTCGCTGCTGAATAATTACAATATAAGCATATCATAATATATTATTTTGTTATGAGTAGATAATTTTTTACTATGAGGGATTCAAGAGGCTTTTAAAGGCTGACAAAAGCAACACGCTTTATGACGTTGTGTATTGGATGTTATAATCCGCTGTTAGAAAATCACTTGGCAGATAAGGTCGAGTGTAAATTGAAACAAACACAAGGGGAAAATAGAGTGAATTATCAAAGTCATTTTTTAACCAGTAAAGTCGTTGCCAGTGCCGCTTTATTAGTGTGCAGTATCGCCTCTAGCGCATTTGCAGCAAACAGTAATTTTGAAGCACAAGCGGCGGATGAACGGACTAAACCCGTTGGACAAGTGAATGTCGGAAGTGCGCCTGTGGCTGCGGTAGCTGCTGCCCCCAAATCAGGCAAAGAAGTATTTAATGGGGTGTGTACTGCCTGTCACACGGCAGGCATTATGAAAGCACCGAAGCTTGGGGATAAGGCAGATTGGGCTGCGCGGATTGCGAAGGGTGAAGAGGCTTTAGTACAAAGTGCTATCAAAGGTATCAATGCTATGCCTCCCAAAGGTGGCAATCCTACGTTAAGCGATGATGAAATCAAAGCGACCGTACAATATATGTTGTCTGAAGTTAAGTAAGACCGAAGATTTCATGAGAAAGCCGAGTATGTATGCCCATCCGACTCGGTTTTTTATTGAAGTGCTGGCTTCCTCGCTTTCACCAAGGAAGTGAGGAGCTATTTTTCAACTAGCGATTACCCACCCGTACCCGCCAACGCATAAAAGCGGCTTCTAATTCATCAACATGCACAGGTTTGCTTAAATAATCATTCATGCCCATTGCTAAACACTGACTACGCGCTTCAGGCTGCACATTGGCCGTCATTGCAATAATATAAGGTGTATTAGGGGCTTTCCAACGTTCTAAGATGCGCCGTGTGGTTTCCAAACCATCCAACTCGGGCATTCTGACATCCATCAATAACACATCATAGCGTTTAGTTTCTAAAGCACGAATTGCTTCCAATCCATTATTAACCACGTCAGCATGACAGCCCATGCGTTTTAAAATTAAAGTGGCAACTTTTTGGCTCATGGTGTTATCTTCAACCACCAAGACTTGCACGGCATTCAAGTTGGGTTTATTCAATACGATGGGAGGCTCAATGATTGCCTGAGAAATATTTTCGATATAACCGCGTTGCAATTTGAGGGTAAAGTAAAAAGTCGAACCTTCCCCCTCTACACTTTCCACCCATAAAGTACCACCCATGGCTTGACATAAGCGTTGACATAAGGCCAAACCTACCCCAGTTCCTCCTTGCACCACATGGGTTTTTGAAAAAGCTTGGAATAAACTGCCGATTTGTGTCGATGGAATTCCGCAACCCGTATCTTTCACCATACAATCTAGCGTGAGGTGCTGCGCATGATTCAATTGACTAGAAATCGAGACCGTAATTTCACCTTTTTCAGTAAATTTAATGGCATTATCTAATAAATGTTCAAACACTTGCTGCACACGACGAACATCGCCTTGCACTGCTTCGGGAGTTCTTTCATCAAAAAACAGGTTGAAATTCAAATTTTTAGCCTTAGCTTTGCAAGAATTTTGTTGTAATGCTTGCTCTAAGCCTTCACGTAATATAAAAGACTGCTGGGCTAAACAAAATTCTCCCGACTCCAATTGTGCCAAATCTAAAATATCATCCATCTGCTTCAGAAATTGTAGACCCGTACTATGGGTTGCATTCACAATTTCAATATATTCAGCGGGAAGTGGGGTTTCAGAAAGGATTTGAGTCATGCCTAAAATACTGTTTAACGG
>JBDLSS010000415.1:0-6522 GCA_039799345.1 Pseudomonadota bacterium | reverse complement strand
CCATATTTTTTACAAGTATACGTTTTATAGTCGTTATTAAATTCAAGCACAGCGTATCATTGAATACTCAAGTTGATGACGTATTTATTCAGTCAATTGATATAGTTTAATCTTGCTAATGCTTGAGAAAAACGGTTTCATCTCGGGTTATTTTTATAGATAATTTCTATTTATTTAAAATTTATAATAAATATTCATGATCTTGTGATAAGCAGCTCTTTTTCAAAGACTGTGAAAAATTTGAAGCAATTTCTAATAGTGATATAGTGTTATTGTTGAAAAGGTATAGCTTGATAATAAAAGCATGACTGTGGTTTTTACTTTACTCAATTTTGACTTTAATTGTACTGTTTTATAAAAGCAACAGTCTTGTATTATCAAAACTATGATGATTTTTGCAACGACGAAATATAGTCCTTCATCATATTTTATTCATCCTGTTTACCTTATCCATTGAGATATATTTTAAGCATTTATTCCGCAAAGCTATGGAGACAGCTTTATGCATTTATCCTGTCGGCGATTTTTCCTACTCTTATTGTTAATTGCAGTATTTGTAGGCATTTATATGGCGAAGTCTTTTTATGACTCACAAGTGGGTCTTCCTACTTATCAACCCATGGACAAAGTCATCACCTTGGGACAAGGTTGGGATCACGGCAATATTGAATGGTATAACCATACCACGCAAGGCAGCACCTTTTCGTTAAAAACTGAATGGTTTTTAGCTTTGGAACAGCCCGTGTTTACTTTTGATCCTGACAATTCATTATTTCGTCGTCCTGATTATTTAGGGCGTTTTGGATTTTTATTTGACACGGAAGAGTCCACTAAAAAAGACTATTATCCAAATGCAAAGTCTCATCAATTGCCTATCGGATTTACTGAAGATGATAATTTTCTCGATCCAATGACTCAACAAAGAATGTCGGTAATTGGTCTGAGTTGTGCCGCCTGCCACACGGGACAATTGAATTATAAAGGGACAGGGGTGCGCATTGTCGGCGGGCAAAGCATGGCGAACTTTATCAAGTTCCAAAACTCCTTAGGTTTAGCGATGTTATTCACGTATTACGATCCCTTACGGTTTGAACGTTTCGCAACGCGGGTGTTGGGTAAAGATCACAAAGCAGAAAGCAAAGCGCAGCTTAAGAAAGAGTTTCACGCCGCAATGGAAGCCAGCGTCAGTAAACAAATGGCGTTAGATAAAAAATATCCCGTCATCACTGAAGAAGGTTTTGGGCGTTTAGACGCGTTAAATCGGATTGGGAATTTTGTGTTTGGCTTGGAATTGTATGAAGGCAATACCCGCAGTGTTGACGCGCCTGTCACCTTCCCCTATTTATGGGGTATGTCGTGGCTGGATTGGGTGCAATATAACGGTTCAGTCATGCAGCCGATGACCCGCAATGCAGGTGAAGCTTTAGGGGTGTTTGCACCGATCAATTTAACCGATCTTTCACAAACTTTATTCCAATCTTCTTTAACTGTTCAATATTTATATATTTTTGAACAAATGCTGGGGGGCAATAAACCTTTTGAAGGCTTAAAAGCTCCCGAATGGCCCAGTGAAATTTTTGGCGCAATCGACCAAGACAAAGCTGCCAAAGGTAAAGTTTTATACCGTGAAAAATGTGCAACCTGCCATTTGCCACCTGTGGACTCGAATGAAATTTGTCACCAAGACTATTGGACAAAACCCAATGAATGGAACAAGCGTTTCTTAAAAGTGACGATGGTGAATGTGGACTTATTGGGCACAGATTCGCAAGAAGTTATGGATTGGGCGCGGCGCACTGTGGAAACGAAACAATTGGGTTTAGGCGTGGTGAAAGCGGAACAAGGTTTACCGCTGACGGTTGAAAATGCCACCAAACTTAAATATGACGCAATGGGTTTTGACCAAGCCAAACGTGATGAATACAACGGCTACCGTCCAAATAAAGTACGTGCGCCTTTGTGTTATAAAGCGCGTCCTTTAGAAGGCATTTGGGCAACGCCGCCGTATTTGCATAATGGTTCTGTGCCGAACTTGTATCAATTGTTGTCTCCTGTGGCAGAACGCGATCGCACTTTCTATTTAACCAGCCAAGAATTCGACCCCAAAAATGTGGGCTATAGCACGGAATATGTGTATCAAGGCTTTAAATTAGACACGGATCACGTCGGTAACCACAATAACGGGCATGAATTCCGTGATTTAGGCGTTGAAGAAAAGCCCGATTGGAATGGTAAATATCCTTACCGTGGCGTATTAGGGCCTGCACTCACCATCGCAGAACGTTGGGAATTGGTGGAATATTTGAAAACTTT
This sequence comes from Pseudomonadota bacterium, assembly GCA_039799345.1. Taxonomy (GTDB): domain Bacteria; phylum Pseudomonadota; class Gammaproteobacteria; order Beggiatoales; family Beggiatoaceae; genus JAQTYU01. The sequence goes on along the minus strand of JBDLSS010000415.1, from coordinate 4,209 downwards.
GAAATCTCGCGATTTGAGCAAACAAACCGCCGAGTGTCCCGCAGCGATTCTGCCTGATGATAAAAAAGAACCCATTCCCGTTGAAGTTTATCCTGGAAAAGGAGGCGTAGACACATGCCAGTAATAGCCAGTTTGCCAAGCCCTGCGGATGCGGAAAAGCGCAAAGCCTATTTTGAAAAAATCCGCAAGCAATACGCTTACCAATACAGTTACAACGAAACCTTCGCCACAGTGATTAAAGTCCCTGAAGCGGAAAGTGCTGATTGTGCTTATCAATTTGCGATGTTGAAAAATCTCAGTGGCTTAATTCCGAGTTTGCCGCGCATTTTATGGACGCAGATTAAACAATGGTTGCAACGTCCGATTACGGGTTATCAGGAATATCTGTTTTTTGGGCTGAAATCGTTTCCAGACACGCGCTTTATTGAGAATTTCCAAAGTGATGAATACTTTGGATTGCAGCGCGTGATTGGGATTAATCATGTGACTTTGCACCGCGCCACGCAGGAAAATCCTTTGCCTGACAATTTGGATTTGGTGCGGGTCAAAGACAGATTTTCTGAAGTGGTCAGCGGCGTGAGTTTTGATGAAGCCTTGAAAACTGGGCGTTTGTATTATGTCGATTACCACATGCTGCAAGGTTTGGTCGATCATCCCGGCGAATATGCAGGGCGCAAACAATACGTGACTGCGCCAATTATCTTGTTATATCGCCAAGATACGGGCGTGTTGAGACCTGTGGCAATTCAACTCAATCAGCAAAAAGCGGCGGCAGATAATCCCGTGTTCATGCCGATGGATGGTTTAGCGTGGGTGGCGGCGAAATTGTACGCGCAAGTGGCAGATGTAAATTATCAAGAATTCATTAGCCACGCGACGCGCATTCACTATCTGATGGAAAGTTTCATCATTGCCACACATTGGGAATTGTATAAAACCCATCCGATTTTTGTGCTGCTGAAACCGCATTTACGCTACACCCTCAGCGTGAACGCGCATGACTTATTTTTGAAAAATAAGAAGGGCGTGCCGGGCGATTTCGGGGCGCAGTTGGCGGGTGATTATGATTCGATGGTTGCGTTGATGTCGGAGGCATTTAAAACCTACGACTTTCAAGCGGCTGCCTTGCCTGTGGATTTGAAGGCGCGGCATCTCGATGAAAATCCTGAATTATTTTATCCCTATGCGGAAGAAGGGCGTAAAATTTGGGAAATGACGCAGAAATTCGTGCGCGACTATGTCAATTTGTATTATGTCGATGATGCGGCGGTGAGTGCGGATACTGAAGTTCAGGCGTGGGCGCGTAAAATGTCGGCGCATGAAGACGGGATGCGGATTAAAAATTTCCCTCGCAGTTTCAGCACGCGGGAAGCCTTGGCGCAGGCGGTGGGGCAGATTATTTTCACCGCAAGCGCACATCATTCGAGTGTGCATTATCCGCAGTATTTATTTTCAGGTTTCACGCCCGCGATGCCATTTGCCGCTTACGCGCCGCCGCCCACCAGTTTGGGTTGCAATTTATTGACGGAGAAGTATTTGCTGGATGCGCTGCCTTTGCGCCAACCTTCGATGACACAGGCTTTGATTTTTTATCTGACCAATTTCCGTATGCAGTTGTTGGGGCAGGATAATCTTGAGCCAAAGGCGCAGCCGATTATGGAAACCTATCGGCAAGCGTTGAAACAATTGTCCGAGGAGTTAAACACGACAATGCCACGTCGGGCTTATCCTTATGTGTATTTGAATCCTGAAACGATTCCGAATACGGTGATGGTGTAGTTTTTTTGAATAAAGACCTGACAGATTTTTGAAATTTGTCAGGTCTTTTTTTTGAAGGGGAATGTGAAATTTGGGGTTATTGTAATAGGCGTTTTAAAGCGGGGGATAAATTCCGTACATGATATGACCCATCTACACATGGTTGCAGTATTAAATATTCTTTCTTACTCATGAGTTCTAATATGAAATTTACAAGCATTTCTGGTTTACCAATGCGCAATGCAAACACCCTATTAACATTACTAACACATTTTTCATTGATCATCAGAGCGATGAGTTGGCGCGTCAATTCACCGTAATTAGGGATATATGTTTCTGCAAACAGTTCAAATCCTTCTACGGTTAAGTTACATGGCGGATACCCATTTATAAGGCGCTTTACCTTAACAAGTTTATGTTGTTCAAGCATTGTGAGAGAATCGTTTAACTCCTCTTCAGGCATGTCTGCAAGTATTGGAATGGCAGAGAGTTTTTTAAAGTTGACAGTAGGAGTATTATTATCCAATTGAAAATTAGCAATTTCATGTAAAACCAAACTATCAGTTTTATTTAAGCCAGAAATTGATGGCGGTGAAGCTGAAAATCTAGCGGGTGGAGTTCCAAGTGGAGGTTTAGGACTTATATCAAAAATTGCCGATAAGATGCGCTGTATTTCAGTGTCACAATTTTCAGGATTTTCAACCTTCACCCAAGCGGTATTTTTGAGAACTTCAGGCACTTCGCAGTCTTCAATGATCACAGGGATTATCCTGAGTTTTTTCTCTTCTTTGATGCGTTTGTAAGCGGCAATATTCAGTTCCTCACGAACCCACGGCTTTGTAACGCTGGCTTTTGACAACACAATAATAACCACATTAGCATGTTTTAAACCGCCCTCAAAAATTGCATCTATCAAACTATCACCGAGCTTTATTTCCCAATCGTCAAGCCACAAATCAACGCCATGCTTGGCACGAAGTTTTATAGCGAAATCACGTACAAAGCTGTCTTTATCTTCACTGGCATAACTTAAAAATACTTTGGGACTTGTCATGTATCACTCTTCAATTACACGTTAATAAATTAGCAATCCGTAGGTTGGGTTGGCGCAAGTCAACCCAACGAAAACAAAGGATGTGATATCGGAAAGGATTCGGGTTTGTGTTGGGTTGCCGTTGGCAACCCAACCTACGTGGCTAAAACTTAAATTTAACGAGTTTGCTGCACCACGGCAGGCAAACGAATAGTAAAAGTACTGCCTTTATCCAATCGACTTTCCAAACTGATCGTGCCGCCCATCATTTCACAAAATTGCTTAGTAATCGCAAGTCCCAACCCCGTGCCACCATATTGGCGCGTGGTAGAATTGTCAGCTTGAGTAAAGGGCTGGAATAAACGGCTCATTTGCTCGTCGTCCATACCAATACCTTGATCGCGCACTCCGAAAGTAATCCAATCGCCATAGGCAACTTTTTCACGGCGGGCAAAAACCACAATCGTGCTGTCTTTTGAAAACTTGGTAGCATTGCTAAACAAGTTAAATAAACACTGACGCACTTTCATGGCATCACCATACACCATGCCCAAATCTTCCGATTCGAGTTGTAATTTATTACGATTTTCACTTAACAAGGGTTGAATGGTATGTACCACATCTTGCACCACTGAGGTGAAATTAAATTCATCTAAATATAATTCCACCTTGCCCGCTTCGATTTTGGAAACATCCAAAATATCACTGATGATTTTCAGCAGATGTTTACCTGCTTTTTCAATGCGCTCCAAATCGCTGATGATGGTTTCAAAACCCTCAGCCTCCGCTTCTTCTTGTAACATTTCACTGTAACCAATAATCGCATTCATCGGGGTACGTAATTCATGGCTCATATTGGCAAGAAAGCGACTTTTTGCTTGGTTGGCGGCTTTGGCTTGTTCTGTTGCCGCCTGCGCTTTCATCGTAGCAATCGCAAGTTCTGCGGTGCGTTGTTCGAGTTGTTCAACCTTTTGGGCAAGCGATTGATTATATTCGCTCACTTGCAATTCGGTGATTTTACGCAATAAATCCATCACCGTTCCCATGCCGTTATACAGCCCTTTTTTGGTGATGATGAAATCTTGCGCCATCGAAACTTGCATGTTCTTAGTAATATATTGGCTGACAATTTCCACGGGTAAATCATATTCAACAATCAGTGGATTGGGATCCATGAATTGCACAATGGATTTTCGACCGTGCAAATCCCGTCCATACTGAGTCAAGAACACATCCATTAATTGATAGCGGTGCACAATCCCAATCGGCATATTGTGATGCACCACAGGTAAGGATTGCAGTTTTTGGTGGGCGAGGAAAATCTTCCCCACTTGATCAACGGTGTGTTCTGGCGTGACGAAGCTACGGGGAATAATTAGCCCTGCGACAGGCTCTACATTGTATTTATCCGAACAACG
>JBDLSS010000414.1:0-5717 GCA_039799345.1 Pseudomonadota bacterium | reverse complement strand
TGACAGCAGACAGGTCAAGGCAGGGCATGTATTTATCGCATTAGCAGGCGAGAAAACGCATGGCGCACAATTCATTAATAACGCTCTGCAACAAGGGGCGGCTGCGGTTTTAAAAGAGCATTCTGCCGCAGAAATCAACTTGCTTGCCGAGAAAATTCCCTGCGTCAATATTCCTAATTTAAGCCAGCAGTTAGGCACAATTGCCGCCCAGTTTTATCAACATCCCTCACAACAAATGAATGTGATTGGGATCACGGGCACGAATGGGAAAACTTCGAGCAGTCATTTCATTGCGCAACTGTTACATCAATATTCGCCCTGTGGCTTGATTGGTACGCTGGGCTATGGCGTGTATGGCAAATTGCAATTAGGGCTGTTCACCACCCCCGACGCTTTAACTTTACAAGGCGTATTTGCCCAACTTCGCGCCCAACATGTCGCCCAAGTGGTGATGGAAGTTTCCTCGCACGGACTGGCACAAGCACGAATTCAAGGCACGCAATTCGACACTGCGGTGTTTACCAATCTCAGCCGTGATCATTTGGATTATCATCACAGCATGGAAGAATATGGCGCGGCGAAGCAGCTCTTATTCACCCATTATCATGTGCGTACCGCCGTGATTAATATCGATGATGCGTTTGGGCACAACTTACTGCATCATTTACCGAGTTCAGTTAAAGCCTTACGCTACAGCCTGCATCACCCGATGGTCGAAATTTACGCCAAAATCCTGCGCCACGATGCCCAAGGTTATCACATCAAACTTTATACGCCGTGGGGCAAAGGCGAAGTATTAATTCCTTTATTAGGAGAATTTAATATCAGCAACGTGCTGGCGGCAGTTTCGGTGTTATTAAATCACGGCATTGCTTTTGATGAGCTGTTGAATTTGCTCCCAACATTGCGCCCCGTGAAAGGACGCATGGAAAAATTAGGCGGCGGCACACAACCGACTGTCGTCGTCGATTACGCCCACACCCCCGACGCTTTGCAGCAAACTTTGCACGCTTTACGTAAGCACACGCAGGGGAAATTATGGTGTGTGTTTGGCTGTGGTGGCGACCGCGATCAAGGCAAACGTCCGCTCATGGGAAAAATTGCTGAAGAACTTGCCGAACAAGTCATTTTAACCAATGACAATCCGCGCCACGAAAATCCGCAGATGATTTTACAAGGAATTCTCGCAGGCATTCACAATGCTGCCGCAGTTCAGGTGATTCCTGAACGTCAAGCCGCGATTGAATACGCCTTGCAACACGCCCACGCAAACGACATCGTGTTAATTGCGGGCAAAGGACATGAAGATTATCAACAAATTGGCGACCAACGTTTGAACTTCAGTGATCAGGCGGTGGTAAAAACTTGCCTCGAGTCGTTGCATCATGATTAGTTTAAAATTAAGTGAACTTGTCCCCGCACTGCACGGTGTGATTGTGGGCGAAGAAGAAATTGAATTTCAAGGAATTAGTACCGATACCCGCCAGATTAAACTGGGTAATTTATATGTCGCGCTCAGTGGCAAACATTTCGACGGGCATGATTTTATCCTGCAAGCCCAGCAAAATGGTGCAGTTGCCGCGATTGTGGATCGGGCAGTGACTTGTTCCTTGCCCACTTTGCGTGTCGCAGATACCCGAAAAGCCTTGGGTGATTTGGCAAAACTTTGGCGGCAACGTTTTCCCGTGCCTGTGGTTGCGGTGACGGGCAGCAATGGCAAAACCACGGTGAAAGAAATGTTGCGCGCGATTTTGTCCGAGCGCGGCAAAGTGCTCGCCACCGAGGGCAATTTAAATAATGATATTGGTTTGCCGCTGACCTTATTTAATTTAAATCAAGAATATACTTACGCGGTTGTGGAAATGGGCGCAAATCATGCAGGGGAAATTGCGTATTTATCACAAATTGCCCAGCCGCAAGTGGCAGTGATTACGCTGTGTGCGCCCGCGCATTTGGAAGGTTTCAAAGATGTGGAAGGGGTTGCGCACGCCAAGGGAGAAATTTTCTCGGGGCTGCAAGCGCAAGGCACGGCAATCATTAATCAAGATGATGTGTACGCCAATCTGTGGCAAGAATTAGCAAAACCGCGTGCGGTCAGTCGTTTCGCGATTGAAGAAACGGCGGATGTGCGCGCTAAGAATTTACAATTAGCTCCTGAAAGCTGTCAATTTATACTGCAAACCCGTCACGGCGAAATTAGTATTCAACTGCCTTTAGCGGGACGACATAATGTATTGAATGCTTTGGCAGCCAGTGCGGCGGCGTTGGCATTGGGTTGTACTTTGGAAAATATTCAAAGTGGTTTGCGCAATATTCAAGCGGTGAAAGGGCGTTTACAAAGTTATCCCGCGCTCAATGATGCCTGTGTTTTAGATGACACTTATAACGCCAATCCCACTTCTTTAAATGCTGCCTTGTCGGTGTTGCAAATGTATCCTGCGCCACGCTGGTTGGTGTTGGGCGATATGAATGAATTGGGCGAGCGCAGTGCTTTATTTCATCAACAAGCGGCGCGTCGTGCCTTGGATGTGGGTGTAGAACGTTTATATGCCACGGGCAATATGACACGGCACGCGGTGGACACTTTTGGGGAAGGCGCGTATTTTTTCAATGATCAAGGGGCGTTAATCGAAGCCTTACGCAATGACGTGATGGCGGGCACAACGCTGTTAGTCAAAGGTTCACGAGGAATGCAAATGGAAAAAGTGGTGAATGCTTTGCGTGTAGAGAGACAGGAAAAATAGCATGTTATTGTGGCTCAGTGAACAATTATCGCACTCTTATAGTGGATTTAACGTTTTTCAATATTTGACTTTACGCGCAATCTTAGGAATTTTAACCGCTTTATTTTTATCTTTATTGGTTGGCCCTTTATTAATTCAACGACTTAAGCAAAATCAAATCGGGCAATCGATTCGTGACGACGGCCCACAAAGCCATTTAAGCAAAGCAGGCACGCCAACGATGGGCGGCACGCTGATTTTAACTGCGATTACGGCCTCTACCTTGTTATGGGCAGATTTATCCAACCGTTTTATCTGGATTATTCTCGGCGTCACTTTGCTATTTGGCGCGGTGGGTTGGACGGATGATTATCGCAAAGTGGTGTGTAAAAACTCGAAGGGCTTATCTGCCAAAGAAAAATATTTATGGCAATCCGTTATCGGTTTTGTCGCAGCAGTTTTGCTGATTCTGACTGCGCAAGTACCCGCAGAAACTCAGTTAATCGTGCCGTTTTTTAAGAAAGTGGTTATCGATTTACCGTGGTGGTGGTTTGTGCCGCTGACCTATTTGGTGATTGTGGGTTCAAGCAATGCGGTGAATTTGACTGATGGTTTAGACGGCTTGGCGATTCTGCCCACGGTGATGGTGGCGGGCGCGTTGGGGATTTTTGCTTATGTCACAGGAAACTATCACTTCGCGACTTATTTGGGCATTCCCTATATTCCGACTTCGGGCGAAATCATAGTGATTTGCGGCGCAATTGTCGGCGCGGGGCTGGGCTTTTTATGGTTTAACACCTATCCTGCCCAAGTGTTTATGGGCGATGTGGGCGCATTGGCATTGGGCGCAGCTTTGGGCGTAATTGCGGTGATCGTGCGTCAAGAATTGGTGTTGGTGATTATGGGCGGGGTATTTGTGATGGAAACGGTGTCAGTGATTTTACAAGTCGCCTCGTTCAAACTCACAGGGCGGCGTATTTTCCGCATGGCTCCCTTACATCATCATTTTGAATTGAAAGGTTGGCCCGAACCGCGCGTAATTGTGCGCTTTTGGATTATTACTGTGGTGTTGGTTTTAATTGGTTTGGCGACGTTGAAAGTGCGTTAAAGCGTTTGGCAATGTTAAAGAACTCAGGATTGACAGAATTAAGCAGGATTAAACCCTAATCCTGCTTAATTCTTATTCAGACAATAGACGGTTAAAATTTTGAGTGACAACTAAAGGTTTAAATCTTGTAACTCATAGAAGGCGGAATGCGATGGCATTTAGAAATATTACCCACGATTTTCCGCATTCCGCTACCTATGGGCTACAAGACGTAAAACTACACCTTAGCTTTAACTTTTTTATTACGCACCAATAACAATGCCAAGGCACAAGATGCCATGCGGCTTAACACGGTATCAGCACGGCTGGTTAATGCCATTGGGACACGCGCCCCAAGTACAATCCCGGAAGATTGTGCATCAGCCATATATTCCAATTGCTTTGCCAACATATTGCCTGATTCTAAATCAGGAACAACTAGAATGTCCGCTTGTCCTGCAACTTCAGACTCAATGCCTTTGATTTCCACTGCTTCCATCGAAACTGCATTATCAAAAGCTAAAGGGCCGTCGATAATTCCGCCCACGATTTGCTTACGGTGCGCCATTTTACAAATCGCTGCCGCTTCCATCGTCGAACGCAATTTAGGATTCACGGTTTCCACCGCAGACAACAATGCTACTTTGGGATTCATATTGCCCAATGCGTGCGCTAATTCAATCGCGCTTTGAATAATATCGCATTTGTCTTCAAACGAAGGGTCGATATTAATCGCGGCATCAGTGACAAATAAGGGGCGCGGATAAGAAGGCACGTCCATCATAAATACGTGGCTCATGCGACGTGAGGTAGAAATCCCCGTACCCCGTTGCACCGCTTCACGCATCAATTCATCGGTGTGTAAGCTGCCTTTCATAATCGCATCGACTTCACCTGCACGCGCCATCGCGACAGAAATCCGTGCCGCTTCATGACTGTGTTCGGTATTAATCAATTCGTAACCGCTAATATCCACATTTTCTTTTTGAGCGGCTGCCAGAATTTTATCTTTAGGTCCAATCAGCACAGGAATAATCAAATTGGCTTTTGCTGCTTCGACTGCCCCTAAAATAGAATTTTGATCCACGGGATGCACCACTGCCATCCGAATCGGTGCAAATGCCTTGGTCATTTCAATCAAACGACGCAATTGTGAACCGGGGATATTCATGTGCACATTGGGCAGCGCAACTTTAGGGCGGCTGATTTTTTCAGTGGGGGCAATCACTTCAGCCGTACCGCCACAAATCAACTCATTATTGAGTGAATTAATCGCCGTGCAATCAAAAACCACTAAGTGATCTTCAGGACGCTTTTCTTTGGCGGTGACAGTGATTGTTACGGTGTCGCCCATACTGATGGTCTTAAAAAATTGCAAAAATTGGCTGCGGTAAACCGTGCCCGCACCAGGTAAATCATTGCCCAGTAAATTGGAAATTAACGCTCCCATCCACATACTGTGACCACTCAATTTATGCGAACTGGTGTGGGAGGCATATTCCATATCGATATGGGTGGGATTGGTGTCCCCTGAAACCAAGGCAAACAGATTAATATCTTTCTGCGTCAAGGTACGATTCAGAGAAACTGAATCCCCGATGTTGATTTCATCGTAAGTTTTGTTTTCGACTAATTCCATAGCATCTCTACACTCGGTTAAAACATAAAACTCCCCCGCTGTGTTGGGGGAGTTATGCACTGCTTCAAAGGCAGAATGATTAATTAAGAACCAATGATATGGTAGCCCGCATCGATATAAGAACGGTTACCCGTTAAAGATTTGGCAGCGTCGCTGACCAAGAATGCAGCCAAAGCACCTACGTCTTCAATGGTGACCAAATGACGTTCTGGTGCGCGTGCTGCGGCCTTTTCCATCAATTCATCAAAGTGGGCAATGCCTGATGCGG
>JBDLSS010000413.1:0-2772 GCA_039799345.1 Pseudomonadota bacterium | reverse complement strand
CGGGGTGGCTTTGTTCTATTATGCGGGGCACGGAATGCAGAAGGATGGGGTGAATTATCTTATCCCTTTGAATCATAACGTGAATAGTCCTGAGCAATTAAAGTATAAAACGGTGAATGCCAAGATGGTGCTGGAGGAAATGGAGGCGGCGCAGAGTTTTTTAAATGTGGTGATTTTGGATGCGTGTCGTGACAGTCCGTTTCGGAGTTTTCGGGGGACGCAAACGGGGCTGAGCAGCATGAATGCGCCTGCGGGTTCGATTGTGATTTTTTCGACGCACGAGGGCGGGACGGCTTTTGATGGAGTGGTGAATGGGCGCAATGGCTTGTTTACCAGTCATTTGTTGGCAGCGATGCAAAATGGTAATCAAGAAATTGAAAGCATTTTTAAGGCAACGTCTAAGAAAGTTCAAGTCGATGCCAAAAGTTATGAGGTGAAGCAAATTCCATTTTTATCTTCTTCTTTTAATGAACAGTTTTGTTTTGGGATTTGTGGGAATGGGCAATCTGTTGCGCCGCAACCTGCTGCACCTGCTTATGTTCCTCCTGCTCCGAAACCTGCGCCTGTTGTGACTCGTTCAGGAATTGAGCCAGAAATGGTGTTGATTCCAGCGGGGACGTTTGAGATGGGGTCAAATGATGGTTTTGATAATGAAAAGCCTGTGAAATCGTGGAAACTTAATGGGTTTTATATGAGCAAATATGAAACGACGATAGGGCAGTATTTAGCCTGTGTGCAAGATGGGGCTTGTAATCAACCAGAATGGTTGGAATCAGGGAGTGAGTATAATATACGTACAGGTAGTAATAAGGATTATTATGGAAAGAGAGGGATGTCGGAAAGTAATAAAAATAATCCGATAACGGGTGTGTCATGGAAAGATGCAGTGGCGTATGGGGAATGGTTGAGTAAGAAGACAGGAAAAACGTATCGTTTGCCAACGGAAGCAGAATGGGAATATGCGGCGCGTGCAGGTTCAACGACAAAATACTGGTGGGGTGATAACATTGGAAGTAATAAAGCGAACTGTGATGGTTGTGGAAGTCAATGGGATAATAAACAAACAGCACCTGTGGGTTCATTTTCATCAAACGGTTTTGGATTGTATGATACTGTTGGTAATGTATGGGAATGGACGTGTAGTGAATATGCGGCTTATTCAGAAGGCAAGCAAACTCAATGTAATCAATCAGTTACAGGTCTGCGTGTGTTGCGCGGTGGTTCATGGTTCGACGATGCTTACCTCGTTCGTTCTGCCTACCGTACCAACTACGGTGCTACTGACCGGAACTACAACCTTGGTTTTCGGTTAATTTCCGTCCCCTAGGATTAACCCCCCTAGCCGGTCGGGGTTTGTAACCCCGACTGGAACGTTTGAGAGCGTCAGAATAAGCTGAAACGTTACGGTACAGGTTACAAACCTGCACCAGCCAAGTATTTTTGTCAGAACCGCAATTCACACAATTGCCTTAATTAACACAATTAAAAATAATTATATTTATCTTTAAATTGCGGTAATTGTGCAAATTAAGTGAATTGTGGTTCAGACACCAAAGCCCTAAATTTTATTCCCCTAGCCTTTAGAAGCTGACTTTCACCAATAAAAACCTACATAATTCTCCCATGTCGCATATAATGCCGATGCTCAGCCCTCGTTTTCACGCCCGCCCTTCACTGACAAAGCTCAAATGAACTATCGACATATTTACCATGCTGGCAACTTTGCAGATGTTTTCAAACACACCTTACTGATTCAATTAATTTACGCCTTACAACGTAAGCCCAAAGGTTGTTGTTATATTGACCTTCATGCAGGGATTGGCGCGTATAACTTGCAGACCCAAGAAGCGCAGCTGACCAAAGAATATCAACAAGGCATTGCCAAATTGTGGAACGCGCCCAATTTGTCTGAACCCTTGCGCGAATACGTGCAACAACAGCTTTTATTCAATCAACAACGTGGCAATACTAACGGTTTATCGTGGTATGCAGGTTCGCCCTGTTTGATGGAACAATTACTGCGCCCACAAGATCGGATGTTGTTGAGCGAGCTACACATGGAAGACGTATTGTCTTTACACGGCGCATTATCGGCACATCAGCAAATTCAGATTTATCATGAAGATGCGTATAAAGTTTTAAAAAGTGCCGTGCCGCCTGTGGAAAAGCGTGGACTGGTTTTAATCGACCCTGCGTTTGAAGCGCGTGATGAATTTCAGCAAGTGCTCACCGCCTTACAAGATGCCTATTCACGTTGGCAAACAGGCACGTATGTGATTTGGTATCCGATTAAATCCACTTCACTGGTGAAAAGCTTTCATCAAAAAGTAGAACGTTTGGGAATTCGGAAAATTATTTGTGCAGAATTATGCGTGTATCCCGATGATGTGCAAACCCGTTTCAATGGCTCAGGCTTGTTAATTGTGAATCCGCCCTTCCAATTTTTAGATAATATTCGGACGTGGTTGCCGCAGTTGTGGGAATTGTTGTCGGTCGAGGGCACGGGTCGTTATAATGCGAAATGGTTAGTCCCTGAATAAAAATTCAGGCGGTTGCAACGCATTTTTTCTGTCGAGATTGTTTTATGAAATTTCATCTGCTTGCCAGCGAAGGCACACAATATCTTATCAATGCGTACACCCACGACAGCGTCACCATCAACGACATGGTTTATCGTGAAAACCTGATCGTGATGACAACGCAATTGCAGCAATGGTCAGCGCGTAGTTTTGACAGTTTGTGTGTGGAAGATTTTGAAGCCTTGTGCGCCTT
>JBDLSS010000412.1:0-9206 GCA_039799345.1 Pseudomonadota bacterium | reverse complement strand
ACACCCCTTGCGCCCAGTTACGCCAAGCAGGCTATGACGGACGCGCCGAAGTGGTGTTGGCAGCACGGCAATTATTTCAACTCAAGGATTAAACGGACGGCATGAGCTTAAGGGCATTTTCCCAAACTTCCCTCAATCTATTTGCCCAACGCAAGTTGGCAGATGTGATTCAGATTCATTTACAGGATGCCCAGCATCGTTTAAATCTTCAGCTTAATCAATGCGCTCAGCATCATAAACAGGTTTATTTAGATGATTTTGGGTTAATTCCTGTTTACAGTTTGCAGCATAATCCCCCGCATTTTCAAGGCACACAAGCTCCCATTCCCGCCCTGTGTGGCAGAATTTTCAGTTGGCGATTACAGCTTGACGCGACTTGTTTGCCGATTCGGGAATTTTTTGTGCAAGTGGGCACAGGTAACCGCGATAATCATTGCCAATTGGTTTTAGAAATTTACCAAACTGAGGGGCTTGTTGCCTGCGCCGTGCTGGCTGGGGAAAATTTACAAGACAATACTTGGGCGAAGTTTACGCTGGATCACGCCTTGTCCGCTGGACAATACGACTGCCATTTAGTGTCCCCCGACAGTGATAATGGCAATAATACTTTGTTTTTATGGCTTACTTTTCCAGAAAAAACCTTAGATGCTAAATTAGAGCATTATCAATATCCTGAAGCCGATGCGGAAAGTTTGCAACAACGGTTGGATACTTTGCGCAATACTCCGCAATTTAGTGTGCTGTTGCTGGCGTTGGATAAGAGCAGTGATTATGTAAGCTGTTGTTTAGAAAGCATTGCCCAACAAATTTATCCCGATTGGGAAATTCATTTGGTGCATGATGAAACGCACCATGCAGTAAGTCAGGCATTTGCGAAACGTTTTCCCAAACAAGTGTATTTATATCCACAGTTTCGCCCCATTCCCCACGCCCATTTATATCAACAGCTTTTAGATGCGGTGCAAACCGACTATGTGGTGTTGCTGCCTGTGGAAGATATGCTCGGGATTGATGCTTTGCTTGCAGTGGCAGAATTGCTCGAAATTCAACAAGCTGAGATGATTTATAGCGACGAGGATTGCATTGATAATACAGGGGCGCACAGTGCGCCTGCGTTTAAGCCTGATTGGTCGCCTGACTGGTTAAAGTCTGCAAATTACTGTGGCAACTTTGCAGTGTATCGTACTAAAACGTTGCAACGTGCGGGCGGTTTTAGCGAGTTCGATGATTATCCAAGTTTATGTTGGGATGTTGCACTACGGGTTTCTGAACAAACCACGGAAATTTCCCATATTCCACAAATTTTACATCATCGCCGCCTGGTGGAAACGCCACTGCCCAATGTCAAAGTGGTGCAAAGTGCCTTAGACCGTGAAAATTTAGCCGCTTACGCGCAATTAGACGAAGCCACGCAAACCGTGCGCGTGCGCTATCCCGTGAAAGCACAGTCCTTGGTGAGTATTATTATTCCAAGCCGTGACCTTGCGCCCGTGTTATTGCGCTGCTTAAGCAGTTTGCAGCAGTTCACGCAATATCCGCACTGGGAAGTGGTGGTGGTGGACAATGGCAGCGTTGAAGCCACCACACAAACTATTTTAAATTATTATCAAATTTTGTGGGGCGAGCGTTTTCAAGTCGTGCGCGATGATGGCGAGTTTAATTTCTCGCGCTTGGTCAATCGGGGCGTGCAGGCGGCGCGGGGCGATTATATCCTGCTGTTAAATAATGATACTGAGCTGTTCAGTCCCAAAAACTGGTTAGAATTAATGCTCGGCTATGCGCAATTGCCTTCTATTGGTTGTGTGGGCGCGAAATTATTGTATGGCGATGACACGATTCAACATGCGGGCGTGCTGTGTGGCGTGGGCGGTTTGGCAAATCATGGACATCGTTATTTTCACGTTTCACAACAAGGCTATTTAAATCGCTTGGCGGTGGTCAGCAATTATTCCGCAGTCACGGGCGCGTGTTTATTGGTGAGTCGTGAACATTGGCAACAAGTGGGCGGCTTTGATGAGCAACTGGCGGTGGCGTTTAATGATGTGGATTTTTGTTTAAAACTCAGTGCGCAAGGCTTACGGCATGTGGTGTTGCCACAAGTGCTGTTTTACCATCATGAATCCCGCAGCCGTGGTTTAGAAATTACTCCCGAAAAACAACAGCGTTTAGCGCAAGAACAATCTCTTATGCAGCAGCGTTGGGGCGCAAGTTTACAGCAAGACCCATTTTATAATCCGCACTTGACCCGCACGGGTGAAGATTTCGCGTTAGCAGAAAGTTCACCGTATTATATTTAAGCCATAGGATTTATGTAGTTAAGTTTATAAACAGTTTGTAGATTACAGCCATTAAGTTAATCTGAGTTCAATATAAGAAAACTGTTTCGGTTGTGACGAGTTTATTGTCAGAATCAGGATTGACAGGCTTATCCAAATTAAGCAGGATCAACGCATCACGTTGAAAAAGGTTTTTTAATTCTGAAAATTCTTTAATCCTGTGCATCCTGATTCTGATAAGCTTTGCAATTTTTTTAACAAACTGGATTGATTAAACTTTCTGCTATTTCTTATCCCGCACTCAAATTACCAAGCGATTTCTTTGCGATCTCGGAAAAATCTCCCTGACTGACTACCATCACTCAAAGTAGCCAACCAGATCATCGTATCAACCCCCTCGCTCACGTCGCGATCCGCATTTGCTCCGCCCATATCAGTACGAACCCAACCCGGACACATTGAATTGATTAATACATTACTGCCTTTTAATTCATCTGCAAATAAACAAGTCACCGTGTTTAAAGCTGTTTTAGACGTACGATAAGCGGGATAGCCGCCATTCATACCTTCAAACTGTCCCATCCCACTGGAAACATTGACAACACGTCCATAATTACGCGCTTGCATCATTGGGATAAAATACTGACACATCCGAAATGCACCGTACAAATTAGTTTCCATGCCTAAACGCAAGACATCAACGCTGACATCAAAAGCACTGATAAACTCATTCGGGCCTGAGGTGTCGGGAAAGATACCTGCATTATTGATTAAAATGTCAATGCGCCCATACTGTTGTTTAACCCATTGCTGCAAGGCTTTTACACTGTCTTCTTCTGTAATATCAAGTTGATGAAATACCACGGGTAAACCTTGTTGTTGCAAACTTTGCGTAACAGCTTCACCTTTTACCGCATCACGACAGGTTAAAAGAGTGGTCATTCCCAGTTGGGCAAGTTGCCGCACTGCTTCCAAACCTAAACCTCGATTTGCACCCGTCACAATGGCGACTTTATCGTTCATGAAAAACTCCTCAGTTGGCTGAATTATTGCTTGTACTCTTATAAACTAGAGAGCGATTATATTAAATCTAGTTGATATTATTCGATTTAACATACTCAATAAACCTTATTATATTATGGATTACTACGAATAGTGACAATTATATGATATGATTACCAATATTAAAGTGCTGAAAACATCCTCAATTACGCGCTTGTATCCATATTTTGCAAGTGCTCAGTTTTCTTCTGAAACTCAAACAGCATTCAGCCTGTGTAAATATTCCCGCGCTACCCCACAATTTTCACCAGCACGCGCTCAATAATAGGCTCTTTTGGATTTTAAGCTCATGAATCATATCGCCTTAGTTACGACCTCTTATCCAAGTTCTGAAGATGGAAGCGAGGCTGCGGGTTCTTTTGTGGCAGATTTCGCCAGTGTGTTATCGCAATATGTCAAAGTCAGCGTGATAGCCCCCAGTTTACAAGCGGCTGTGATTGAAGTCAGTCCGCAATTAAGCATTCACCGCTTTGCTGTTTCACACTTGCCACTGTCCACACTGAAAGCTTATAACCCCTTGCATTACTTGCCGATTTTTCATACCTTGCAAGCGGGCGGGCAAACCTTGGAAAAAGTTGCACAACAACATAAACTCGATCATATTTTTGCATTATGGACTTTACCTTCAGGTTATTGGGCAAAAACCGTTGGGGCGCGACACCAAGTCAATTATTCTACTTGGGCTTTGGGGAGCGATATTTGGAGTTTGAGTAAAATTCCTGTGGTGAAGACCATTTTACAGGGGGTGTTACGACACAGTCAGGGAAATTTTGCCGATGGTTATTTGCTAAAACAAGCCGTTGAAGAACTTAGCTTACGCCCTTGTGAATTTTTACCCAGCACCCGTCAATTAAATATTACTGAACACAAAGTGTTAAGTGCGCAAGCTCCGTATAAACTGGCGTTTTTAGGGCGATGGCATACCAATAAAGGCATTGATTTATTACTAGATTGTCTGCAAAGTCTGAATGAGGAAGATTGGCATTATATCAAAGAGATCAGAATTGCAGGTGGCGGCGGTTTAGCACGTAAAGTTCAACAAGCCTGTGAAGCTTTGCAAGCACAGCAACGTCCCATTAGTTTACACGGTTTTTTAAATAAACAGGCTGCCACGCAATTATTGCAATGGGCTGATTATGTCTTGATTCCTTCACGCATTGAAAGTATTCCCGTGATTTTTTCCGACGCAATGAAATGCCAAGCCCCTGTCATCAGTATGCCTGTGGGTGATTTGCCGCGCTTGATTGATGAATATCAAGTGGGCATGGTTGCAAGTAATGTGTCTGTACCCGCTTTTACTCATGCAATTCAACAAGCTTTACGCAGTGCCCCCCAAAGTTTCGCGCTGGGTTTATCACGCGCCGCCGAAGAATTCAGTGTGAAATACAGCGTGCAGGCGTTTTTAACTCACATTGGTTTAGATTAAACAGCGGTGTTATTCAATACTCCCTCTCTTTCCCATGATTCTCCTGTTTCTTCTTCCAACTGCCCAAAATATTTTCATTAACCCTCACGTTTGTCATATGACTTGGGTATAAATTTATAGCCATCGTATTTTCTGCATATCCCGCATGAATGTTATGATCAGGAATATTCACACAAATTATTGTCAGAATCAGGATTAACAGGGTTATCCGAATTAAGCAGGATTAATTTTCCATAGAAAGAAAATATTCAGTAAATTCTTTAATCCTATGAGTCCTGATTCAGATAATCCTTACAATTTTAGCACTACCCTTCATGTTAAATCTTTTCTTAAACTCTTGAGTGAGCAATGATGACTGACGCAATTCTTGTTTTAAATGCAGGTTCTTCGAGTATTAAGTTTTCTTTATTTGCTTGTCCACAAGCCGCGCACCCCTTAACTTTAATCTACAAAGGTGCAATGACGGGGATTGGGACTGATGCAAAATTCAAAGCCACTGACGCACAGGGCAAGGTGTTAAGTGAGCAAAGTCTTGGCACAGCCCATCATCAAGAAACTTTAAGCGTCTTGTTAGATTGGGTAGAAAGTCATGGAGACGGCATGAATATCATTGCCGCAGGACATCGCGTGGTGCATGGTGGCGGCATTTATTCTGTGCCTGTGCAAGTCAGTGCTGAAGTATTCACACGTTTAGAAGAATTTGTTCCCTTAGCCCCTTTACATCAGCCGCATAACTTAGCCCCTATTCAGGTGCTGAATAATCTTAAAGCAGGAATTTTACAAGTCGCTTGTTTTGACACCGCCTTTCACACCACGCAACCCGCCGTTGCACAAGCCTTTGCTTTACCGCGTGAGATCAGTGCACAAGGAATTAAGCGTTATGGTTTTCATGGTTTGTCTTATGAATACATTGCGCAAAGTATGCCTGAATATATCGGCAATATGCCTGAAAAAGTGGTGGTTGCACATTTAGGCAATGGGGTAAGCATGGCGGCTTTAAAAAATGGCAAAAGCATCGCCACGACTTTAGGTTTTACCGCCTTGGATGGTTTACCGATGGGCACACGCAGCGGTTCGGTCGATCCTGGCGTGTTATTACATTTATTGAACACGGGTATGGATGTCAAACAATTAAGCACTCTGCTTTACAACCAATCGGGATTATTAGGGGTTTCAGGCATCAGTAATGACATGCAAGTGTTGTTAGACAGTGAACACCCCCACGCCAAAGAAGCCATCGATTTATTCACCTATCGAATTAATCGAGAATTGGCTTCTTTAGCCGCCACCATGGGGGGGCTAGATGCACTGATTTTCACCGCAGGGATTGGACAACATGCTGCGCCAGTTCGGGCACAAGTGTGTGAACTCGCGAGCTGGTTAGGAATTGAACTAGATGCGGCTGCCAACGCAAAACACGCGGCACGCATCAGCACGGCTGACAGCAAGGTCAGTGTGTGGGTAATTCCTACCGATGAAGAAAAGATGATTGCGCAACATACTTTAAAAATGTTGCCTTAAGTAAACCCACTCACCCCAAGAGGACACTTATCCTTTTGGGGATGTCGAAAAATAAAAAATGCTAATATATTCAATATAATTCGACACAAGGATACTAGAATCCTGCATCTTCATTTTTATACAAAGCGACCGCCTCTTACAAAACGGGCACTCCAATAAGAGGCTGATAAACTCGTAATTGTGGCTGGCTTTCCTGAAGAAAACGCATGCACAAAACGATTATTACCAATATAAATACCGACATGACTCACGCCACGTCCGCGTGTTCTAAAAAATACTAAATCCCCTGCTTGCAATGCATTCTTACTCACTGGGCGAGAGGCTAAATATTGGTCTCGTGAATTGCGAGGGACACGCATCCCAATCTGTTGCATAGCGTAGTAGACTAAACCACTGCAATCAAAGCCAATTTCTGGATTTGTCCCACTGGGAATATAAGGTACACCCACAGAGGTATACACTTCTTGCAATAATAAACGTATATGTTTTTGGGTGAAGAGAGGACGTTGATAGTCGGCCGCTGCGACATCGGCGACACTCAAGCCTGCAACGACAAGCGTCGCAACCAGCATAAAGTAACGTCGGTAACGTGCCAGATTCACTAACTTCATTATTAAACTCCTTAATTTGATGATGAGGCGGTTCTTGTGTATTTTACAAATTACACGGAAAAATTGGTTATTTTTTAGCGTATTAGCGTAATGCACTCATCAAAAACTTTTGGTTATTACTATAAAGCTATTTAGGATAACTCCTGTAGTGGTGCTAATACATGCATATTGCATAACAATCTACTAAATTTTTTCAATTCCTGCAATCAATTCTTGTAAAAAAGCAAGTAATTCATAGTAATTTTATAAAGTTATATAAACTATTCATAATTTAAACAGTTGCTTGTTATTAGGCAGTGGTTTGAAATGTGGGGGTGCAGTATTTTGCGACAACTTCCACTTTGCTTAAAACAGTCCGTAAGTTTTATGATATGTTAAACTTTTTCATCAAATAATTAACTTTGGCCTTGTGCAGGAATATTATGACAAAACTCATCATCCCTATCCTTAACGTAAATCCCGCCATGTCTCCTGAAGAGGAGGAAGGTTTAGATTACATGCCAATGCCGAGCGAGATGCAGACCTATCGCGTGCCAATTTTGCCAGAGCCTGAAACCTTGAAAGGTGTCGGGGCTGCTAAGGCGGTTTTAGACCAATTATTAACCGTGGTCAGCAGTTATCAAGTGGGCGACATTCCCAGCCCCATTGATACGATGTCCCTAGACAGCAAAAACCGCGATTTAGTGCAACAAGTTTTAGGCGAGGGCGAAGTCCAAGCGCGTTATCAGGGAACGGAAGCAGAATATCGCATTCAAGAATCGGTATTTGCAGGGGTATGGCAACTTCAGCAATTTGATTTACACGGACAATTGCAACAGGCAGAAATTGAAGTTTCTGAGTTTCCACAGCGTTTTGTAGAAATTGTCGCACCCACGGGCGAAATCGGCTTAAAATTCGATGCCGCCATGCCTGAAGGCTTGATGAATGCGCCTTCTATCCTCACCGAGATTGTGGCGAAACAAGCAGAATATCAAATTGGAATGCCCGCGCATGTGATTAATCTCACCTTGTTGCCGATTACGCCAGAAGATAAAAAATACATGATTGAAACTTTGGGCGGCGGCAACGCAGTGATTCTGTCCAAAGGTTACGGCAATTGTCGGATTACCAGCACGCGGCTGCGTCACCTGTGGTGGGTGCAATATTTTAATACGATGGACACTTTAATTTTAAATACCTTGGAAATTATCGACATTCCTCAAGTCGCCAAAGCCGCCGCTGAAGACATTGCCGACAGCGCGAAACGCCTGCAAGACCTGCGTCAAGATTATTTACAGTGGGTGTAATTCATGTCCTCGGGTGAAATCCAAGCCGCACGGCTGCAACAAATTTTCAGCGAAATTCAACAACAGCGGATGCAAGACATTCCAATTTTAAACTCTGCACTACAAGTAGAAAGCTTGGGATTTCGGGAATGGAATGGGCAAAGCGTCGGCATTTTAATTACGCCGTGGTTTATGAATTTGATTATTTTGCCCGCCGCACCCGTGCCAGAATTACGCACAGGCGACAGTGTGAGTTTTGCATTTCCCTCAGCCAATTATGAATTTCTGAAAAACACCGAAGCGGAATTGACTTATTACAGCTGTTCGCTGTTTTCCCCAATGTTTGAATTTGAAACCCAAGAGCAAGCACGGGCGGTGGCAGTTTCGGTGCTAGAACTGCTGTTTCAAGCCCCACAAGTTGCCGCGCCTGCGGTCGCAACCCCCACAACTTTATCCCGCCGCGATTTATTACGCGGTAAATTACGCCAAGAATAATATGCACTATAAAGATTTACGTGATTTCATCGCGCAGCTTGAACAACGTCAACAACTCAAACGCATTGCCTACGCGCTCGATCCGAATTTAGAAATGACCGAAGTTTGTGACCGCACTTTACGGGCAGGCGGCGCGGCATTATTGTTTGAAAATCCCAAAGGTTACGATATTCCCGTGTTGGCGAATTTGTTCGGCACGCCACAACGGGTCGCGCTCGGCATGGGACAAGAATCGGTGGCAGCTTTGCGCGATTTGGGAAAATTGCTGGCGTTTTTGAAAGAGCCCGAACCGCCCAAAGGCTTGCGTGATTTATTCGACAAATTGCCGATGTTCAAGCAAGTGTTGAATATGCCTGTCAAAGTGGTGAAACGCCCGCCTTGTCAAGAAATTATTTTAGAAGGCGATGCGGTGGATTTATCGCGCTTGCCGATTCAAAAATGTTGGCCTGAAGATGCCGCACCGCTGATTACTTGGGGCTTGGTGATTACCAAAGGGCTTTCTAAAACTCGGCAAAATTTGGGCATTTATCGGCAACAAGTGATTGGTAAA
>JBDLSS010000411.1:0-3393 GCA_039799345.1 Pseudomonadota bacterium | reverse complement strand
AATATTTATTGAAGATGTGTAGATGTTTATTCAACACGCGCCTCAAAAACCTAATCTTCACTTGGAAAAATGTTTTGCCAAGCCTTCCTATCCCCGCTACTCTGTGCAAATTCCCCACTGTTAAAACCTCACCACCAATGTCCTCCATAATCCTCGATGAAATCCGCAAATTATGTAAACAAGAACTGATTTCGGATTTAGATTACAGATTTACCATATTTATTCAGCAATTGGCTGGCAAACAGGCAACTGAAGCCCTCGCACTCGCCAGCTTATTAGTGAGTCATCTCACCACACAAGGACATATTTGTGTTGATTTAGCCCATTATGCCAAGCAAAAATTTCCCCCCGATACAGAGCAGGCTTTAACCTGCCCCAGCTTAGAAAATTGGCTAGACACACTCCAAAATTGTCCAGTGGTGGGCAAAGCAGGCGATTATCAACCCTTGATTTTGGATGGACAACGCCTGTATTTATATCGTTATTGGCAGTATGAACAACAACTTTTAACAGGCATTTTACAACGACTCAAACAGACCTCCAGTAATGCTTTAAATACTGAAAGCTTAGAACGCTTATTTCCACACACGGCTGCAAATGACTTACAAAAATATGCTGCTCAAGTCGCCTTGCGGAGCAATTTCTGTATTATTTCAGGTGGCGCAGGCACAGGCAAAACCACCACAGTTGCCAAAATTCTCGCACTATTATTAGAACAACATTTAGAACAGCCCTCAGAACAAAAATCAAACTTAAGCATCGCGCTTGCCGCGCCCACAGGCAAAGCCGCCACCCGTTTAAAAGAGACTCTATCGCGTGCTCATTTGGATTGTAGTGATGCAATCAAAGCATTGATGCCACAGCAAACTTACACCCTGCATCGTTTGTTAGGCGCGATTCCCGACACCCCCAATTTTCGCCATCACGCCGATAACCCTTTGTTATACGATGTCGTCGTGATTGATGAGGCTTCAATGGTCGATTTGGCATTGATGGCAAAATTATTAAATGCGCTATCCTCAAAAACACGCCTGATTTTATTAGGTGACAAAGACCAACTCGCCTCGGTCGAAATTGGTAGCGTGTTAGGTGATATTTGTGCAGGGGCGCACCTTCCCGCGCAAACCCCAGAAGCCCAACGTTTACAAGAAAGTATCGTATTGCTGAAAACCAGTCATCGCTTCACCACCGATTCAGGTATTGGTGCGGTTGCGGAGGCGGTGAAACAAGGTGATGCCGATTTAGCTCTGCAACATTTACGCCGTGAACAAGGCGAATTAAGTTGGCAAAATCTACCCGAGAATAGTTTGTTATTACTGAATTCTTTAAAATCTAGTTTATTGGCAGGTTTTCAGAAATATTTGCAAGCCGAAAATCCCGAACAAGCCCTACAGGCCTTGGATGAATTTCGGGTACTTTCTGCATTACGGCGCGGACGTTATGGTGTGGAAAATCTTAATCGCCTGATTGAACAACTATTTAACGAGCAGAATTTAATTAACTTATCTTTTCGTTGGTATCATCGTCGCCCAATTTTGATTACTTGCAATGACTATAACCTGAATTTATTCAATGGTGATATTGGGGTTATTTTTCGAAAACAAAACGAAATTAAGGCGTTTTTTCGAGACGAGAATAACAGCATTCGTAGTTTTTATCCCAACCGCTTACCAAAACATGAAACTGTGTATGCAATGACTATTCATAAAAGTCAAGGCTCTGAATTTGAAAAAGTTTTACTATTATTGCCTGATCAAGATTCGCCCTTATTGACCCGAGAATTGATTTACACGGGTATCACCCGCGCTAAACAAGCTGTGGAAGTGCATGGTAAAGAGGTGATTTTCCGCAATGCAGTCAAACAACGTATTCAACGTAATTCTGGATTAAAAGCCGCTTTATGGGGAAATAATGATAAATAGCCTATTTAAGAATTTAAATCCGCGTGAACGTTATAGTCTCATCGTGGGGAGTAGCGTGTTATTACTGTTTCTCGTCTACATTTTACTGTGGCAACCGTGGCAAAACCAAGTGCAAGAAATGCAGTTGCGCGTGGGCGAGCAAGTTGATGAATTAGCATGGATGCAGCAAGCAGCAAAAGAGGTGAAACAATTACGCACGGTGAGTACGACGAGTATATCTAACCGTCCAACTGCTTCATTATTCAGTATTATTGACAGCAGTATGGCACAAACTTCCTTAGCAAAAGCCAATAAACGTATTGAGCCAAATACGGAACAAGAAATCAGAATTAGTTTTGAACAAGCGAATTTTAGCGATTTAATTCAATGGGTGGCGGGTTTACAACAGCAATATCGTTTGCAAATTCAATTGATTACCTTGGAAAAGTTGGCGGGTAATGACAGCGTAAAAGTACAATTAACCTTGAAACAGTAAACTTTTCAACAACCTGATGTCTTCAAGAAGGCGTTAGTCTGTCATTGGTAAGGCGTGAAGAAATTTAACGGTGTTCATAATCAGGCTTATCAGAATGAATTGCACTAGCTGGGATATGGTTATGAGATGGTTAGATTGCTTCGGATAATCCTAACTACTTTTTTTCATTAATGAAATAATTTCTTGTAATTGAGCAACTTGTTGTTTGAGATATTCAATTTCTTTGTGGCGTTCTTCTAACAAAAGATGGGCTTGTTCTAGTTTATTAGCGCATTGGGTTTCGGTTAAAAGAATATAGCCACAACCTTGTGTTAAATTAGTTGGGTTACAATTTTCTGCAAAATTAAATACTGTTTTTTCGTCAGAATCTACCAGTTCTTGCACATCTACCCCAATAACGTGAGCAATCTTTTTTAGTTTGTCTAGCTTTATGTCAACTTCTCCTCTCTCGACTTTAGCGTAGCTATTCAAAGTTCAGCCTAGCTTTTCAGCCATCTCTTCTTGAGTCCAACTTTTACATTGTCGCATTACCCTCAGCTTTTCGTGTGTTTGCATAAAATACTCCTAAATAGGGTTATTATCGCCGTATTTTGAGGCTGTAATCATAAAAATATGCTGGTTATTATAAGGTAACTTAAGGATGTTTCAATGCTTTTATTCACGACATACAAAAGGTAGGAGTGTTTTATCATGAAGGCTTGGGTTCGTAGTTTTTTTGTTGTTTCTGCTTTGCTATTAGCAACACAGGCATGGGCGGTTGATTTAAGTGGTGTTTGGAGCAGCCCTTTTGGTGAAATGAAAGTTACGCAACAAGGTCAAAATGTTACAGCAACATACACAGGCAACGGTACGACGGATTACAATGCTGGAGACGAAGGTTTTCATGGGGTTCTGACAGGCAATCAATTTGTAGGTAAAGCATTACGCCATTACCCCTTTTCCATGAAAAACATCTGCCCTTCTGCAATATGGAATAGATATATTGACATGACTTTA
>JBDLSS010000410.1:0-3329 GCA_039799345.1 Pseudomonadota bacterium | reverse complement strand
CAGCCTGAAGAACCGAGCAGAAGATGAACAGGTGGGGTTGGGAAAAGACGTTTTTAACATCAAGAAACATACCCCTGATGAAGCTGCAAAACGTGCTTGTGCACACTGGTTTGATGTTCGTAGTTTTGGACAATTATTTGCGTTTAAAAGTGAAAGTGGTGTCTCTATTGCAATCCGTGGCCCTGTCACTATTCAATCCGCTTTTAGTGTTGAACCGATTAGTATTACCAGCACGCAAATTACTAAAAGTGTGAGCGGTGAAGGTGATGGTACTAAAAAAGGCAGCGATACGATGGGAATGAAACACCGCGTCGATAAAGCTGTTTATGTTGCATACGGTGCGATGACTCCTCAATTGGCAGAAAAAACAGGGTTTAGTAATGAGGATGCGGATAGTATCAAAGCAGTATTGCCAAAATTGTTTGAAGGCGATGCTTCTTCAGCTCGCCCCGAAGGCTCTATGGCAATTCGTAAAGTTATTTGGTGGAAACATGGTTCTAAAGCAGGTCAATATTCCTCTGCAAAAGTACATGGTTCTCTGAAAGTTCATGCAGATGGCAGTTATGAATTAGCCGCATTAGAAGGACTTATACCAGAAGTCATCGAAGGGTTTTAATCAGGTTATTTATGACCCAAGCTTCCAGATTGTAAAGTCTGGAAGCTCTGCAAATGAATCAGCCTTCAAATGTGATTGTGCAGCGTACAATACTAAGGCTTGTCATCAATTAAGTTTTAACTGCGCCCCAGTCCCCTAAAGGGGACTTAAAATATTAAACATGAAATAACTTGTTTGTGTTTAGCCCCCTTTAGGGGCTTGGGGGCTTCTTTAAAAGTTTTTAAACGCGCTACTTTCTGTTAAAACCTAATTGATCACTCGCCCTAACTTATTGCAAAAAATAATTAATATTTTAACTGCGTAACTCCTAAGCTTATAGGAAATCACTACAAAAGCAAAAAGCCAAACGATAATTAAATCGCTTGGCTTTAAATTGCCAGAGTTTTTAAGAAAAGACTATTTCAGCAGTTTGCTCAAGTCTGCAACGGTAGATTTATCATCATAAATCCCCGCACTGACTTGGTAATGCGTACCTTCAACTGAAGTGGCATAAGACACTTTTTGTGCTGCATCTTCTTGACCAGGCTTAGGCCACATGTAAGCAACCCAGCCGCCTGTGGGTTTCTTGCCTGCATCGCACAATTCTTTGAACAGTAAAGTGCCTTTCTTGTCGGTAATTTTCAACACAGGTTTGCCAACCAAATCGGCTTTCATGGGGTGCGCTACCATTTTGTCTGCATCACAGTCATAAACGAACACGTAGCTATCTTTCCAAACGAACTTACCATCTTTCTTGTTGAATTCGGCTAATGCAGCTTCACTGCCTTTGGCAGCAGAAAGTTCTTTGGCAGCTTCTTTGACTTTTGCCATAACTTCGGCGGCAGTGGCAGCTTCAGTAGCAAATACGTGAGAGGAGAAAGCCACGGTGCAGGCTAAACCTGCGAAACCTAATAATTTTGCAACTTGCATACAAGCTCCTTTGATAATTTCAGGGTGTTTTTTAGTGTACGTTACCGCGACACTGTTATGATTATAGAATTATCTGCGTGACAGATATGCTTTATTATGAACAGATAAAGCATAGCTTGTAAAGTAGCTTATGCTAACTTTCTGAAATACAGGCTTTAAAAAAATTTAAAAAAGTTCCTAAAGTGAATATTTTTAAAGGCTTGGGGGTAGTCAGCTATTTAATGCAATTTTGGAAAGCTTAATGCAGACTGACTAGGCTTACGTGTTTCCCCAACGCCTGAACTAGGATTGTTACGACATGCGCCACAATGGGGGCTTTCGTGGCAACGGCTACGGAAACGGGCGGGGGCTTTATTTTTGATTTGATATTCAATCACCGCACATTCATGTTCACCTAAAGTGGCGGAAAAATAATGCGAGCCATCACCTTTGGCGACGAAATATAAACTGTCCCCCGCTGCAGGATTGAGGGCGGCATTTAAAGCCTCCTTTCCAACCAAAGCGATGGGGGTTGGAGGTAAGCCTTTATAAACATAAGTATTATAGGGGCTATCAACTAATAAATCTTGTTGGTGAATATTGCCATCATACGCCTCACCCAATGCATAAATTACAGTAGGATCAGTTTGCAAACGCATGCCTAATTTCAAACGTCGGGTAAATACACCCGCAATTTGAGGACGCTCGCTAGGTACAGCGGTTTCCTTTTCCACAATCGAGGCCAGTGTCAACGCCTCATCTGGGCTAGTTAAAATTACATCGGGAGCGCGTTTTTCCCATGCAGTTTTAAGTTGTTGAGCCATGATGTGATAAGCACGTTGTAAAAATTCAACATCGCTCATGCCTAAGGGAAAATGATAAGTATCGGGATAGAACCGTCCTTCGGGGTGTTGATTCGGAAAGCCCAGTTGCGCCATGATGGTGTTATCATCCAAGCCTTTCAATTTATGGTTCAAACTTGGTTCGTTATGCAAGGCGGTGAGCAGTTGCCGAAAAGTCCAACCCTCGGGCACGGTGAGTGCGTGCTGCACGGTTTTGCCTTCTACAAATAAGTCTAGTAATTGTTGTGGCGTCATGCCGACAGCAATCGCATATTCACCCGCCTTAATACGATGCGCTTTTTGTTGCCAGCGTGCCATCGCAAACCATGTCCATGCGGTGGGATAATCGAAAAAACCTTTATCAACTAACTCATTGGAAATAAGGGCTAAATTGCTTCTTGCTGAAATAATATAACGTGTATCTTGACTGATGGGTAAGGGTGTTTGTAAGCGATTTTCATGAATCCAGTACGCACTACCCGCAAGCACGCCACTGATAATAAATAAGGTAATAAATAGGCGAATACCCAGTTTTATTAAAAAATTAATCATGCCGTTTAAATCCTACGAGTCTCTTAAATATCAGGGTTCAAACTTTAAGGGTAAAATATTGCAAGATGAGGGTTTTGTTGTAAGTTTTTTGGTAGCAGTTCAATTTTAACAGGCTTGCGCTGGGTGTGAAAATTGATTTTATTAAAGTTTAATAACCCACTAACAAACGACTATTACGCCCAAAGAGCCACTTTGCAAGACTCAGTAACAGCATACAAATCCCAAGACTCACCGCCAATAACAGCAAGTAATTGAGCAGTGTGCCCGCCATTACTCCCCCGAATAAAAATTTTTCAGTCTTCCAAAGTACCCAATTTACATATTCATGCAGGAAAAAAATTCCAAAGCTCATCTCACCTATCAGTGCAAGTTTTCGCCCTAAATACAGGTCATAACGTTGGAACAGGTACAACATTAACATTAAGAACAGT
>JBDLSS010000409.1:0-4729 GCA_039799345.1 Pseudomonadota bacterium | reverse complement strand
ATCAACCGCGCTGAGCTTCACGGTTTGCGGTGTATTCCAATTTGTTGGGGTAAATAGCAAACTGGTGGGATTGCTCGTAATTTGCGAGTTTTGTATGATACTAAGCGTAATATTTTCAGCGGGTTGAGTTGCTAATTTTATGCTATAACTGTCACTTGCGCCTTCCGTCAGTGTTAAGTTATCGCGACTAAAAATAACTTGCGTCACCTTGAGTTCTTGGGTTTGGCTGGCAGCAGAATAATTGCTGTCGCCCACATACGTGGCGGTCAAAATTTTCACCCCCGAACTGCTCGGAATCAAATTACACATCCCCACGGCAAGGCTTGCGTGGCAACTCATCACCCCATCACTGACCGTGATTTCACCCGTTGGTGCGCCTGTCACCGTGAATTTAACCGTGAGTGCGTTCCCAAAAATTACATAATTCGCGGTTTGACTCAAACTAATCACAGGGCTGATTTTCCCCACGCTTAACACGCCATTTTCACAAGTTTCAATCACGTAGTTTTTTGCACTGCTGCTAGAATTATCACAGTTAATCAGATAATTACCCACGGGGCTGCTGGCATTAGCGGAGCTGTTAAAGCTTGGCGGTGTTTCAATATTTCCCTCAATTAAACCTGTATAACTGATTGTAAAAATCGGATTTGCTTCGCCAAAAGCACGACTTTTATTGTCAATTTTTGCGCTAATCGATTTTTTATGAACAAGGATAGTTTTGCTTAATTCGGGCGCAGCTTCGTAGCTGGTATTGCCTGCTTGATTCACACTAATTTTGCAATCGCCCGCCGCCAAAATTTTTAAACTGGCATCGGCAACGCTGCAAATCTCGGGCGTGCTGCTGGCAAAAATTAAAGGATTATTTGAACCGCCGCCTGTTGCAGTTAAATTAATTACCTTGTCGCCATAGGTTGCGCTGCTGGGCGGGTTAAAAGCAGTGATGTTTTGGGGCAACACGTTGGGCAAAGTGGGGGCAAAGTCTATTTGTAAATCAGGGTTTAATTCGCTTAATGCGGCGGTGTTTCCAATACTCTGTTCTGTACTACTGCGGGGCGTTGTCCACGTTGTTGTGACTTGATTATAATTGCCGAGCAGTTTGACGAAATATCCTGATTTGGGCACAGGAAATAAATAGGTATTTGTGCCATTGCCGAAAGTGCCTTGTGCGCTGTCGTAATGATCGTTGGTGGGCAAAGTGTAACCGCCTGAAGCGGGTTTTGCCGTTCCCACCGCCGCCCCAAAGAAAACCGCATCAACGGGAATAGTGCTGGCGGTGATGTTGCTGATGTCCATGTCGAACACTGCAAAACCGTCTGCATTCGTGCCGCCATTGCCTAAGACTCCGCCCGCTTTTGCATTTCCGAAACCATCGCCTACACTGCTTGCAGTTTCAATGCTGCGTAACCATTTCGCGCCAGAAATATCGGTGCTGCCACTGCCATTAATCAATTTGCCCGCGCCGCCCACATAAGCGAATTCTCCCGCCTGTATTGCGCCAGAAGTGATATTAAAACCGTAAGTTAGCCCCGCGCCTGCTATCCAACCGCTACTTTTTGCTGTGCCATTGTTGGTAAAAATCACCGCGTAAGGCGTTACAGAAAAATCGATATTTTCAAGGGCAAGTAATTGAATATATTCGTAAGGGCTATCACTACCGCTAGGATTTGCCATGTAGCCTGCTATTAATAATTTCGGGGCAGCCGCATAGCTGTTAGAAATCATTAAGAGGGCAAGAAGACTAGCAAATAGGGGATTGCGCAGGAGGCAACACAGATTTTTAAATAGACTTAACAAGGGTGGTCGGGAAAAAATAATACTCATGCCTATCTCTACCAAGATGATTATTGTGATTATTAAAATGCTGATTTTTAAGTTAGTTTCAGTAAAATCAAAAGATTAAACTTTACTGGATAAAATCCTAAATTAAGCACGGTTAATAATCACACGATAAACATAAATACACGCATTGTCTATAATGTTTTAAGGGTTTTAAAAAATAAATCTGCGAAAACAAAAAGACCTTCCAGTTGTGAAAACGTAGAAGGTCTTAAATACGAGAGTGCTTTATAACTATTTACTGATTTATCAAATAATTATCTGTTCAACGCCTTGAAAAGGTAAAGCATATTGTGTTGCTAACTGTGCTAATTCGCTCAAAAACTCAGGCTTACCCGCTGCAATAATTTCAACGTGCTGTAAAGTTTCGGCTTGTAATTGCGCCAACCAATGCGCCGCTAATTCAATCACACTGCCCTCGAAACATCCCACCGCATCTTCAGTGCTTGCCAAACGGCTGGCGATTTTCCAATCTTCCAAAAGCGGAATGGCAGCAATCACGCCCGCAGGCATTCCCTTTAAATAAATTTGTGAAGGACGCGGCGCAAATGGCAAACTTTCCGCACTTAACAAGACCAAGGGCTGAAATGCGGCTTGATTTTTAAACGACTCTGCCAAGGCAATTAAACTCGCGCCGCCAATTCCATCGCCCACCAACAAGGGTAAGGTACGCTGTACTTGCAAATTTGCGCCCTGACAAGCGAGAATTTCCACAGTTGGCGGTAAATCTTGCCACACAGACGAGCGGAGCATAATTCCCTCAACCCAGTTAGGCTTAATTCTTAGCAACACCAAAGTGTGACTTTCCCCAGCCAGTGAAATTTGCAAAGTGTGACCCGCTGCAAATTCTGGCGTTCCGTGAGGAAGTTTGAGCCGCAAAATCACATGATTTTCACTGAGTTCGCATTGCGCCACGCTGACTTGTAAAGGATAAGGCATGGTTTAATTATCTTTACGATAAACGTTAGTCACATTACGCAGCGCATGAATTTTACGCAGCACATCGCCCAATTGTTCCAAATTTTTGACTTCCACCGTGATCAGCATTTTGACGGTATTATCTGCCTTATTGGTTGCGGTGTTTGCGCTGAGAATATTCACTTTTTCATTGGCAGCCACCATGCAAATATCCCCCAGTAAAGCCGTGCGATCAAAGGCTTCCACATTGATGCTGGCAGTATATAAGCGTTGTTCCTGCGAGCTGCCCCAACTCACTTGAATTAAGCGTTCATTTGCCTGCTCTTTCCAGCGCAACACATGATGACAATCCATACGATGCACCACCACGCCATCGCCAACCGTGATATAACCAATAATTTCATCATAAGGCACAGGATGACAACAGCCTGCGGCATGGGTTAATAAACCGCCAACCCCTTGAATATGAAAACCTTGTTCAACACCCACTCGCGCAGGATCACGCGGGATAATGGTTGGTGGCGGTTCGGGTTCTTGAGGAAACACCAATTCGTTGACGACATTAATCACGCGATTAATGGTGATGTCGCCGCGCCCTAAAGCTGCATAAAGCTCGTTGGTAGTTTGCACCCGCAATTTATGCGCGACTTCTTCTAAATTTAAATGCGGCACGTTTAAGCGTTGCAATTCACGGTGTAATTCTTGTTTGCCGTCTTCAATGTGCTGTGGCGCATCTTGTTTACGCAACCACGCTTTAATCCTATCCCGCACCCGATTGGTTTTGAAATATTGCACCCGCGAATTTAACCAATCCCGATTCGGCTTTTCTTCCTTGCCTGCGAGAATATCCACGCGCTCAGTATTTTTCAAAACGTAAGTTAAAGGCACAATCCGCCCATTGACTTTCGCGCCCCGACAGCGGTGCCCTAAACTGGTGTGAATTGCGTAGGCGAAATCCAGCGGCGTTGAACCTTGCGGCAATTCAATAATTTTGCCTTTTGGAGAAAGTACATAAATCTTCTCCTCTTCAATCATCTCCGCTTTGAAGAGCGTCAGAAAATTATCGGGACTGCTTGCCTCGCGAAATTGCTGCACCATTTGCCGCCACCACGCGATTTTCTGCTCGAAATACGAGTCGTAGCGCGTACCTTCTTTATATCGCCAATGCGAGGCAATCCCTAATTCAGCATGGTGGTGCATGTCAAAAGTGCGAATCTGCACTTCAAATATTTTCTGTTCCGCGCCCGTGACCGCAGTATGTAAAGATTGATAATTATTATTTTTGGGGTTGGCGATGTAATCATCTAATTCTTCAGGAATCGGCTGCCATTTGTTATGCACAATCCCCAACACCCGATAACATTCATCCACCGTTTTGACCAGCACCCGCACCGCACGTATATCAAAAATCTGGTCGAAATTTAAGCCTTTACGCTTCATTTTTAGCCAGATGCTGTAAATATGTTTCGGTCGCCCTGTGAGTTCTGCCTGAATCCCGGCGCGTTTCAATTCTTGATCTAAGTCATGAATCACATTTTTAATATAAATCTCGCGGTCAATGCGCTTCTCATCGAGCAAACGTTTCATGTATTGATACACGTCTGGCTCTAAATAACGCAGCGACAGGTCTTCTAATTCCCATTTAATCTGCCAAATCCCCAAACGATTGGCGAGCGGCGCGAACAAATCCAAAGTTTCACGCGCAATCCGAATTTGCTGTTCCCGTGGGTGAAAACGCAAAGCCCGCATATTGTCGAGACGATTGGCGAGTTTAATCAGCACCACGCGCACATCTTTGGCAATATCGACCAGCATTTTGCGCCATTGTTCAAGACGCGCCATCGCTTCTTCGGGGGCTTCGGCAGATTGCTGGATGACGGCATTGAGTTCTTCCAATACCTTCATCTGGCTGACCCCTTCCACCAAATCGGCGACGGTCTGCCCGAATTGCCCGTTGAGATAGGCATGATTTATT
>JBDLSS010000408.1:0-3270 GCA_039799345.1 Pseudomonadota bacterium | reverse complement strand
TTACCGTGTATTTTCCCAAAAAATTGCCTGTGAATGATGCGGCGATCAGTTTTGGACAAATCATTGAATATTTACACTGTATTTCAAACCGTTAAAATTTTGTGAGCCGATATTGATTAATTTGTTGCCATTGTTGAACTATCGCTTGTTCTGCGGGAATTTGTTTTTCAAACAATGGCTTAAATATTATTTCAATTTCATGTGCGGTTAAAGTAACTTGCTCTTGTTCCAAGCGCATACAAATTGCATCAATCCAACGTAAATAATTAGGAAAAGACATGGTTAAAAACCTATCGCGTTTAAGTTATAAGGATTGTCTGATGCAGGATTCACGAAATTAAAAAACTTTTTTGAACATTATGCGTTCATCCTGCTTAATTCGGATAATAAACTTGTCACAACCGAAACAGTTTTCTTATACTGAAGTCAGCTTAATTATTATCAAAGCGTATGAATCACTAAATATTCAAACGACTGGTTAAATCGACCACGCGCGAAATCTCTTCTAAACTGGTTATACCTTCGACCACACGGCGTACCCCATCATGTGCCAAAGTCGCAAAACCCAGTTGTTTCGCGTGTTGCCGAATATCATAGGTGGTGCAACGGTGTGCAATTTTATCCTGCAAAGATTCATCAATGCGTAGCACTTCCATCAATGCCAAACGCCCTTTATAACCACGATGCTCACAAGCTTCGCAGCCCACGGGACGGTATAAAGTTAAATGCTGTTGCGGAACTCCCAATAATTGCCAGTGCATCGCTGTTGGGAGATACGGCTCTTTGCAGGCAGGGCACAATTGCCGAATCAGGCGTTGTCCAATAATCCCAATGGTATTTTCTGCAATAATATCAGGCAATACCCCAATATCTAGCAAGCGCGGTACTGCGCCAATTGCAGAATTAGTATGCAAAGTTGAGTAAACTTGATGCCCCGTCATTGCGGCGCGAAATGCCATATCTGCGGTGTCTTCGTCGCGAATTTCCCCCACCAGAATAATGTCGGGGTCTTGGCGCATCATCGAGCGAATCCCATTGGCAAAATCCAATTTCACCGCCTCATTCACCGCCGTTTGTCGCACTTGTCCGAGCACGTATTCCACGGGGTCTTCCAAAGTCATGATATTCACCGCTTCCGTATTCAAATAATTCAAAATTGAATACAGCGTTGTGGTTTTACCGCTCCCCGTCGGGCCTGTGAGTAAAATAATCCCTTCGGGACGCGCAATCATCAGTTTTAACGCCATCAGATTGGCATCTGACAAACCCAAATTGTCCACAGGTACAATGCCGCGTTGGCGATCTAAAATCCGCAGCACGATATTTTCACCGTACACTGTGGGCTGTACCGACACCCGAAAATCAATCAACCGTCCCGCCAAAGTCAAGGAAATCCGCCCATCTTGTGCAATCCGCGTTTCGGCAATATTCATTCCTGCCATGACTTTTAAACGTACCGCAATTGCAGACCAATAATTTTTATGCAAACTGCGAATTTGTTGCAACACGCCATCAATGCGGTAACGAATTCTTAAAAAACCGTTTTCAGGTTCAAAGTGCACGTCGGAGGCATTGCGTTTCACCGCATCCGAAAGCAAAGCATCGACTAAACGCACAAAAGGCTGACTGTATTCATTATTGCGAGTCAGCGCGATGCTTTGGAAATCAATTTCACCTGTTTCAATTTCGTGCAAAATCCCATCTAGCGACAGGTCATAACCGTATAAGTTATCAATTGCATTGATAATTTCGGTTTCACTGGCGAGCACGGTTTCTACGGTAATGCCGTCCAAGGAAGCCGTCACTTGGTCGATGGCGAGAATGTTAAACACATCTGCCATCGCAATCAGTAGTGTTTTGCTAGCACGCTCATAACTGATCGGCAACAAGGTGTAACGCCGCGCCAGACTTTTCGGAACGAGGCGAATTGCATCGTGATCAACCACCAATTTCGACAAATCGACGCTGTTATGTCCCAGCGTTTCCCCAAGAAAATCGCGCAGCACCGCTTCCGAAATAAAACCTAAATGTACTAAAACTTTGCCCAATTGTTCTTGGGTTTTTTTCTGTTCAGTCAGGGCAATTTTTAATTGGTCAGGTGTAATAATACGTTGTTCGGTGAGTACAT
Organism: Pseudomonadota bacterium; assembly: GCA_039799345.1. Lineage (GTDB taxonomy): Bacteria > Pseudomonadota > Gammaproteobacteria > Beggiatoales > Beggiatoaceae > JAQTYU01. Next base: position 1,142 of record JBDLSS010000408.1, on the reverse strand, counting down.
CGCCGAGGCGTTTCGGAAGACTATTTGTGGGTAAATTCATAATGATGGGTTTGGTAAAGTTCCATTTTGGCTAAATATAAGCATCTAAAAATTCTATAACTATAGGAGTTACGCAGTTGAAAGTAGGTTGTACCTTGGAGAGACAAGATAATGTCTAATGGTATCACGTATAATCTGCATTTTAGCTTCAAACCAAATGTAACCTGTGGTGTAACTATAGGTTTCTAAATAATTTTTACTTTCGTGAAAACTATAGGGCTGTTTTTAGTTACTATATTTTTATGAAAGTCAATAGTTATATTTTTACTGAATTAGAACCAGTTGATATAAAACCATAAAACAGACTATGCAACAAGTTATGCGGCTCTTAAGAAAAAGTGCACAGCCCACTGAGTTTTTTATAACAGCTTCAAAAAGAAAAAGTAGAAAGTAGCTTAACCTAATGTTCTATAAATGAAATAACATTAATGATTCAGCCATCCCTAAAGGGGGCTAAACATAAAAGATTTTGTTTTTAAAGTCCCCTTTAGGGGATTTAGGGGCTTCTTTAAGGGGTTTATTTATTTCTTGGTTACAAACATCGCATCCCCATAACTGAAAAAACGATATTTTTGTTGAACAGCATGAGCATACGCAGCCAGTACGGCATCCTGTCCCCCCAAAGCTGAAACTAGCATCAATAACGTCGATTCAGGCAAATGAAAATTGGTGAGCAGCGCGTCAACACAACGGAATTGATAACCTGGGGTAATAAATAAACGAGTATCCCCTTGATAAGCCTGTAATTCACCTGTCACAGCGGCAGCACTTTCCAAAGCGCGCACGCTGGTCGTACCCACTGCAATTACCCGTTTGCCACGCGCCCGCGCCGCCTGCACTTGTGCCACCACTTCCGCAGAAACTTCGACTTGTTCGGCGTGCATTTTGTGCTCGACTAAATTATCGACACGCACAGGTGTGAAAGTGCCCGCGCCTACGTGTAAAGTCACAAAAGCGGTTTCTAAACCTTGTTCGCGTAAAGTTTGCAACATCGCCTCATCGAAATGTAAACCCGCTGTCGGGGCTGCCACCGCGCCTTGGGCGCGGGCGTAGACGGTTTGATAACGTTGTTGGTCGTAACGGTCATCTTCGCGGTCAATATA
>JBDLSS010000407.1:0-2728 GCA_039799345.1 Pseudomonadota bacterium | reverse complement strand
CTTGGCTTGCAGGACGTTGGCGTAAATAATCTTGATAACCACCCACATATTCACTGAGTTCACCACTGCCATCAAACACAATTGTAGACGTGACCACATTATCTAAGAAGGTTCTATCATGGCTGACTAAAAGCACTGTGCCCGTATATTCCATCAACAGCTCTTCGAGCAATTCTAAAGATTCTACGTCTAAATCGTTGGTGGGTTCGTCTAAGACCAAAACATTGGCAGGTTTGGTAAATAAATAAGCCAATAACAAACGGTTACGTTCACCCCCTGATAAAGATTTCACAGGCGAGCGGGCGCGGGCGGGCGCAAATAAGAAATCGGCTAAATAAGACATTACATGTTTATTTTGCCCATTAATCATTAAGAAATCACTGCCTTGCGAAACCACGTCAAACACGCTTTGTTCAGGATTGAGCTGGGCGCGTAACTGGTCAAAATAGGCAATTTGTAAATGCGTGCCGTGTTTGATTTCGCCCGTATCGGGAGCTAATTCACCGAGCAACATTTTTAACAGCGTGGTTTTACCCGCACCGTTGACCCCAATCAGCCCGACTTTATCGCCACGCATAATCACGGTGGAGAAGGGTTTGATGATGGTGCGCTCGCCATAGACTTTACTGATGTCATTGGCTTCAATCACAATTTTGCCGCTGGTTTCGCTGGCATTGACTTGCACGCGCATACTGCCGACTTGTTCGCGGCGGGTGGAGCGTTCTTTGCGCAAACGTTCCAAGGCGCGAACTCTGCCTTCGTTGCGAGTGCGACGCGCTTTTACGCCTTGTCGAATCCACACTTCTTCCTGCGCTAAAACTTTGTCGAATTTGGCGGCGTGGGCGGCTTCAACCGCAAGCATTTCTTGCTTGGTGATTAAATAACGCGCGTAATCACTGGGATAACTGGTCATTTGTCCGCGATCTAATTCAATAATGCGGGTGGCGACATGTTGCATAAAATTGCGGTCATGGCTGATGAACACTAAGCCACCGTTAAATTCGACCAAGATTTCTTCAAGCCAAGTAATGGCTTCAATGTCTAAATGGTTAGTCGGTTCATCCAGCAGCAACACGTCGGGTTCGGTGACTAAAATCTGAGCGAGCGCGACACGGCGTTTCCAACCGCCTGATAAACTGCTCATTTTTTGTTCGGCGGGCAATTCTAAACGCGATAATACGGTTTCAACGCGCTGTTCTAATCGCCAGCCGTCTTGGGCTTCTAAACGTTGTTGCACGCTTTCTAATTGCGATAATAATTGGTCGTTGCATTCGTGGGCGAGTTGGTGCACGAGGTCGTGATAGGCTTCGACCAATTGCCCGACATCGCCCAAGCTGTTGGCGACGGCGTGAAACACGGTATCGTCAGGATTAAATAAGGGTTCTTGGGCGAGTCGTGCAATGCGACAGCTTGGAATGCGTTCAACTTTGCCGCTGTCTGCGGGTAAATCGCCGCTCAGAATTTGTAAAAAAGTGGATTTGCCTTCGCCATTGCGTCCGATTAAGCAGACGCGCTCGCCTTTTTCAAGACGGAAGCTGACTTTATCGAGCAAGGCGACGTGTCCAAAAGCAATCGAGGTATTATCAAGGCTAATCAATGACATAGAAATAACATCTTATTTGAAATTTGGGGAAGAAACTTAGTTTGTTGCGCTAAGTTTTTGTATGAGGAGACTATTATGACACAGGCGGTTAGGGTTTGAACTGTAATTAAGTTGAATTTGGGATGCTCCTTGTTTAGAGCGCAGCCATATATGAACCCTGTTATGAATAGCAAATGAATATTTTTTAAAATTGTGATCAATAAGTCCTGTTGATTGTCAGCACTAAACTTTGCAGAATTATCCCTATTCTGGAACTAACAGATTGATAGAATCAAAGGTGAGACGAATATGTTGTTCTAAAGCATGGCTTGCCGTTTCTGCATCACGTTTTAAGGCAGCTTCAAAAATCTTAGTGTGCTCATTATGTACATTGCGCGGCACGGCTTTCGTGACAATGGCTAAATGTCGATAACGTTCAGATTGACGATATAAAATCCCGATCATGTAACATTCCCAGCGCGAATCGCAGGCGGCAATTAAAGACTCATGAAAAGCACGATTGCGTTGTTCCCATTCACGCACGTTGCTGATGTGTCCTAAACGCTCCTCAGTATTACTCAATTTATGGAAAGCCGCGACTACGCCCGCCTCCCATTCATCATCGCCTTTGGCAATTGATTGGCGCAAAGCATGGGTTTCTAATAACACCCGCATCTGGGTAATATCTTTCAAATCGCGCACAGAAATCGGTGCGACATGAAAACCGCGTTGTCCTTCGGCAATTACCAAAGCATCGGATAATAACAAAGCTAAGGCTTCACGCAGCGTTCCTGCGCCAATCCCATAACGATCTTTTAAATGTTCTACTCGTAACTTTTCACCGGGCACTAAACGCCCTTCGATAATATCGCGCCGCACTTGCAAATACGCGCCTTCCACCAAAGTTCGGGGGGCTTCGTCTGCGTCGGTAAATGCCACTTTAAATTTTTGACTGTGCATCATGCTTATTCTTTCTCCTGCGTCATATCCTGATTGCGTTTTAAACGGTAAGTGAGCTGTGGGCGCGTCAAACCCAGTAAACGTGCTGCGCCCGCTAAATTACCGCCGCTGCGTTCAACCGCTTCATTTAATAACAGCGTTTCTAATTCATTCAGGGAAAGCCCCGTGGCTAAAAAATCATCACAA
>JBDLSS010000406.1:0-5107 GCA_039799345.1 Pseudomonadota bacterium | reverse complement strand
GCGCTGTTTATTGAAGCAAAGTGCACGATTTGTTACGATGCGGTTTCTAAAGTAGTTTTTAGAATCCTCTACTTTCTTAAGTTCTAGTATTTGTAAAGGAGATAATACAATGCGTAAAATGGCGATTAGTTTATTGGTTACGTTGTCTACTCTGGTAAGCGTCCCTGTTTGGGCGGATGCTGATGATACCGCTTGGATTAGCAAATGCCAGCAGGACAACAAAAAAGAAGGGGCTACACCTGAAACAGTCACCAAATATTGCAGTTGCATGAACAGCAAAATGTCTGATGACGAGAAGAAATCCGTCAGTGCGTGGGAACAATCTCATCCGAAAGAAATGGCAGCATGTGAAGCGGAAGCTGGTTGGAAATAAATCTGTCCAAAATATTTAAGCCAACCCCATGTTCTGCCATGAAAACTTGTGGCGAAACATGGTTTTTTTAGTGCTCGAATATCCGAGAGTATCTATAAACTGGAAAACTAAAATTTTTACAGTGTAAGAATCATAGCTATACTCGATTGATTTAAGAATTTGGTAGTGTTAAAAAAGCAGCGATTTTTTCTCGTTCCCAAACTCTGTTTCACTGCCATTAAGTTAAGGAAAACACCCCTATACTTAGGAAAAAACCTGCTAGGTTTTCAAAACCTAGCAGGTCTAATTCAATCTAAAAGCAAAAACTAACCCAAAGCCTTCTGCAATCTTTCCATCGCTTTTTGCAAGTTTTCCATGCTGGTTGCGAAAGAAATCCGCATGTGACCTTCAGAACCGAAAGCAGAACCGGGCACTAATGCAACCCCTGCTTTTTCGATTAAATGTTCACCCAGTTCCAAATCATTCTTCATGCCCAAGTTCTTAATCGCTTCTTGCATGTTGGGGAAAATGTAGAACGTGCCTTGTGCAGGCAACACGCGCACACCCTTGATTTGCTTCAACGCATCATGCACGAAATCATGACGAGATTTGAAAATCCCCACCATTTCTTCGATGAAACTTTGATCGCCCTTCAATGCAGCTTCAGCCGCATATTGTGCGATAGAAGTAGGATTTGAAGTGCTTTGCGATTGGATGTTGTCCATCGCCTGAATTAACTTTTCAGGCCCTGCGGCATAACCAATCCGCCAGCCCGTCATCGCATAAGCTTTAGACACGCCATTTAACACGATGGTACGTTCATACAAAGCGGGGCACAGATTCAAAATATTCTTGAAAGGACGACCTTCCCACAAAATGTGCTCGTACATGTCATCCGTTGCCACCAACACATGTGGATGCTTTAACAACACATTTGCCAACGCGATTAATTCATCATTGGTGTAATTCACACCCGTTGGGTTGGAAGGACTGTTAATGACAAACAGCTTGGTTTTAGGCGTAATCGCCTTGTCTAATTGTTCAGGGGTGATTTTGAAACCTTGTTCAAAAGTCCCTTCCAAAATCACGGGTGTCGCATCAGCCAATAACACCATATCAGGATAAGAAACCCAATAAGGCGCAGGAATAATCACTTCATCGCCCTTATTCAACAAAGCTTGCGCTAAGTTGAAAAAGCTATGCTTACCGCCACAAGAAACCAGAATTTGCTTAGGCGTGTATTGTAATTGATTTTCACCTGCAAACTTGTCGATAATAGCCTGCTTGAAAGAAGCCGTCCCGCCAACAGGGGTATACTTGGTAAACCCCTTGTTCATTGCCGCAATGGCAGCATCTTTAATATATTGCGGGGTATCAAAGTCAGGTTCGCCAGCACCCAAGCCAATAATGTCATGTCCTGCGGCTTTCAGCGCGGCAGCGCGAGCAGTCACAGCTAAGGTGGGGGAAGGCTTAATTGATTGTACGCGTTGAGAAAGTTCGATATTCACACGGGTTTCCTTATAACTGCTAGTATGTAGGTAAGAATCTTACTGCTCTATTGTAAACGCACAGCCTAGAAAATTCATGTCTGATAGTTGTGAATCCCATAGAATCTATGTTCATCTAAACGCTTCACCGCCAATTGCTGCCTCGAATAATCGACCTTAGTCTTACATTAGCTCTGCGTTCGTATAGCATTGTCAACTCCCAATGCTCCTTTCACACAATTGAAAGTGGCAAAAGTGTAATGAAAGAATGAAAAAACTCCAAATGTTTTTTCAATTAGGGCAAAGACTACTTTTTAATGGAATCATTAAATTACCTATAGAATCTATTTGGAGTCTTAATGTTAAGTTAAGTTTGCTAGACTGAGCCCATTGTAGGTGCGAATTTATTCGCATGAGTTTTTAATTCGATAGAGCTGTGCGAATAAATTCACACCTACAATCAGCCCTTTTGCCAATATAAACTATTCAGTTTGAAGATTAATTTTAGGATAGGAACGATTTCAAATGGGTTCTATAGATCAAAGAAAAGAAAATGATACATTCAAACTTCACTCCGATTATCAGCCCGACGGCGATCAACCTGAAGCAATTCTCAATTTATGCAAAGGCTTAGCACGCGGCGACCGCTATCAAACTTTATTAGGGGTCACAGGTTCGGGAAAAACTTTCACCATTGCCAACGTGATTCAGCAAGTGCAACGCACAACCTTAGTGCTTGCCCCGAATAAAACCCTTGCCGCGCAATTATATGGCGAGATGAAAAGCTTTTTTCCGCACAATGCCGTTGAATATTTCGTGTCGTATTACGATTATTATCAGCCTGAAGCCTACGTGCCTGCCTCAGATACTTATATCGCCAAAGATGCCTCGGTGAATGAACACATCGAACAAATGCGACTTTCTGCCACCAAAGCCATGCTCGAACGCCCCGATGCCATTGTGGTTGCCACGGTGTCTGCAATTTATGGTTTAGGCGATCCCGAATGGTATTTGCAAATGTTGCTACATTTAGTGCGCGGCGAAAAAGTCGATCAGCGTTTTATCCTGCGGCGTTTGGCAGAACTGCAATACACCCGCAACGATTTGGTGATTGAGCGCGGCACCTATCGGGTGCGCGGGGAAATTATTGAAATTTATCCCGCAGAATCTGAGCGCGACGCGGTGCGCGTTGAATTATTTGATGATGAAATCGAAGCCTTGCGCTATTTCGACCCGCTGACTGGGCAAATTTTGCGCACCGTGCCGCGTATCACTTTGTACCCTAAGACACACTATGTCACGCCGCGCGCGGTGTTATTGCAAGCGATTGACCGCATTAAAGAAGAATTGCGCCACCGTTTAGACAGCTTACGTGCCGAAAATAAATTAGTCGAAGCACAACGTTTAGAGCAGCGCACTTTATACGACATTGAAATGATTAATGAAATTGGCTATTGCGGCGGTATCGAAAATTATTCACGCTATCTGTCACAACGCAATCCTGGCGAACCGCCGCCCACTTTATTCGATTATTTGCCCGAAAACGCTTTATTAATTGTCGATGAAAGTCATGTCACTATTCCCCAATTAGGTGGAATGTATCGCGGGGATCGTTCGCGTAAAGAAACGCTGGTGAATTATGGGTTTAGATTGCCTTCTGCGTTGGATAATCGTCCATTGCGCTTTGAAGAATTTGAACGCCTTGCCCCGCAAACAATTTTCGTCTCTGCCACCCCCGCCGATTATGAACAACAACACGCCCAGCAAGTGGTGGAACAAGTGGTGCGTCCCACAGGTTTAATCGACCCTGAGGTTATCGTGCGCCCTGTCAGCATCCAAGTCGATGATGTGCTTTCAGAAATTCATTTGCGGGTGAAGTTGCAACAGCGCGTTTTAATCACCACTTTGACCAAACGCATGGCAGAAGATTTGACGGATTACCTTAACGAACATCAGGTTAAGGTACGTTACTTGCATTCTGATATTGACACAGTTGAGCGCGTGGAAATTATTCGCGATTTGCGGCTGGGGATTTTTGATGTGTTGGTGGGGATTAACTTGTTGCGCGAAGGCTTGGATATTCCTGAAGTTTCTCTGGTCGCGATTTTTGATGCTGACAAAGAAGGCTTTTTACGTTCCGAGCGCGCTTTGATTCAAACTATTGGACGCGCCGCACGCCATTTGCACGGTAAGGCAATTTTATACGCAGATAGAATCACCAATTCGATGCAACGTGCGATTGCAGAAACTGATCGTCGCCGTGCCAAACAAGTCGCTTATAATCAAGAGTATGGAATTACACCGCGCGGCGTGCATAAAGCAATTACTGATGTTTTAGAAAGCATGATGAGTGAAGCGCAAACAACGGCGCAAACTTTGCAGGTTTCTGAGCAAGCGGCACAGTATAAAGTGCTTTCTCCGCAACAATTGGCGAAAAAAATTCAGCAGTTGCAGCAACAAATGTATCAACATGCGAAGAATTTAGAATTTGAACAAGCGGCTCAAGTGCGCGATCAGATTAAAGTTTTGCAACAACAGCAATTACAGTATTGAAGCTTAATACGCCCCAAGCTTCCAAAGGGGACTAAAGATTAAAACAAGCCCCTAAATCCCCTAAAGGGGACTTTAAAGACAAAATCTTTAATATTTAGCCCCCTTTAAGAGATTAGGGTGCATTCAGCATTTATGAAAAGAATAATTTCACCAAAGACAGAGGACAGTGTAGATGATCATTTCGGGCGGTTGGGTGGTGGCAGGTTTATTACTGTGCTATGTCATAATCCTGCTGCAACGTGCCGCAAAAACACGGAATTTACAACAACAATTGTTGTTGCTCCAAGCCCGTGAACAAGCCCTACAGGATTTCGCAAACAATGCCCCTGTGATGTTGTGGATGACGGATTTCAAAGGCGAATGCGTGCTGCTGAATCAAACATGGCTCGATTTTGTGGGCAACATCGCCGCTGAAAACTTCAGCCAGCAATGGACAAATAGCATTCATCCCGACGATTTTGATCACTGCTTAGAAATTTATACCGAAGCTTTTTTTGTCAATCAGAACGATTTTCAAATGAGTTATCGCGCCCGACGCAAAGATGGCGAATATCGCTGGCTTGCTGAAACTGCCCGCGCCCAATTTGATGAACTCGGTGAATTTAGAGGATTCATCGGTGCGTGCACCGACATCAGCGACCGCAAACAAGCCGAACAACAGATTTATCGGCAAGAGCTTGAATTTAATAATTTTGTGAATCGCGCCCCCGTGATG
>JBDLSS010000405.1:0-3729 GCA_039799345.1 Pseudomonadota bacterium | reverse complement strand
GGAATCATCAGTAATAAACGTTTAAGAATGTAATGGGTCATCTGTTGCGTCTGCTGAAATTAAATGGCGACCATGAGAATTTACCAAACTCATAAAGGCACATACTCCACAAGCCCAAGCTGTAGAATTTCCTGCCTTTGTGGTGTAAAAAATCTATAAAAACCTGAAGCACGACGATTTGTATATGCTGACTCGCAGCGGCATGACAGGTTTATTGCCCAACGAGAGCAGGCTTTAATTGAAATCAATTGTGAGAGAAAGTCATTGTCAAACTCGTACTTTCTAGTGTTGTATTTTTCACACATATCGATAGAAAAGCAACTATTTGTGACATTAATGTGCTAATTTTCAAGATAAGACAACTTAGTCGATCCCTAGTTTTTATGACTTTCTTGATAAATTTCAAGTTATTAGTTGGATAATTTTGTGCACAGCGCGTTGTAAATTTATCTACATAAATTCCTGTTAAAAATACTAATTATTCGCAAAGATAAGCTATAGTGAAGCATATCACCTTAAACTTTCTGTAATAGTTCAATAATATCAAAGGTTATCACTATGAAATTTCAGCAAGTTCTTTTAGGAATAGGGCTGGGCATTTTGCTGGGTTCTTGTTCTTCCCATTCACCGAATAGTACAAGTGCCCATACGGTTCGTGCGCCAAAAGCCGCTCCTCAGATGGATAAATCGATGCCTGCTGCACCCGCAACAGTGGGAATGGCTGCTCCACAACGCATGGATGCAATGAAGCCCTTACCCAATAACACCGAAAAATATGCCAAGATTGAGGATAACCCCGTCAAGAAAGTCAGCGAATCACCCGTTTCCACTTTCAGTATTGATGTGGACACAGGCAGTTATAGCAATGTGCGCCGCATGTTAAATCAAGGCGCGTTGCCCAATCCTGACGCAGTGCGGGTTGAAGAAATGCTGAATTATTTCCCCTACGATTATCCTTTACCGACCACGCAAGACCCGCCTTTCAGCGTGAATTTTGAAATCGCGCCCACGCCTTGGAATAAACACACGCAGTTATTGCATATTAGTTTGAAAGGCTATGATGTGCCGCGCTCACAATTGCCGCCTGCAAATCTGGTGTTTTTAATCGATGTTTCTGGCTCCATGATGATGCCCAATAAGCTGGATTTATTGAAACCAGCGTTAAAAATGCTGACGGAACAATTACGCACCCAAGACAAAGTTGCGCTCGTGGTGTATGCCGGCACGGAAGGCGTGGTTTTAGAACCCACCAGTGGTGACCAAAAAGACAAGATTATCGCCGCGATTGAGCGTTTAAATGCGGGCGGTTCTACCAATGGCGGCGCAGGGATTAAATTAGCGTACAGCGTGGCACAACAAGGCTTTATTCAAGGTGGCATTAACCGCATTTTGTTGGCAACCGATGGCGATTTTAACGTGGGTCTTACCGATAAAAATGCCTTAAAAAGTTTGATTGAAGAAAAGCGTAAAGGCGGGATTTCCTTAAGCACTTTGGGCTTTGGCATGGACAATTATAACGATGAATTAATGGAACAACTTGCCGACGTGGGCAATGGCAATTATGCCTATATCGACACTTTGAACGAAGCACGCAAAGTGCTGGTTGAAGAAATGTCTTCAACGCTGAACACCATCGCAAAAGATGTGAAAATTCAGGTCGAATTTAATCCCGCCGTGGTTGCGGAATACCGTTTGCTGGGTTATGAAAACCGGGCATTGAAACGCGAAGATTTCAATAACGATAAAGTCGATGCGGGTGAAATTGGCGCGGGGCACAGTGTCACCGCTTTGTATGAATTGGCATTGGTGGACAGCGTGGGACAGCGTTTAGAACCCTTGCGTTATGGCGCAAAAACCACCTCTAGCAGCGCGAGTAAAGCCGATGAATTGGGTTTATTACGCCTGCGCTACAAATTGCCCAGCAGCGAACAAAGCAAGCTTTTAGAATATCCGATGAAACGCGCTGTGATTAAATCGGAACTTGCCGCGAGCAGTGAACGCTTTCGGTTTGCCGCAACAGTGGCGGCATTTGGGCAACAGTTGCGCGGTGGGAAATATTTAGAGCAATTTTCCTACGATGATATTTTAGCATTGGGACGCGGTGCGCGTGGTGAAGATCGTTTTGGTTATCGTGCGGAGTTTTTAAATTTGGTAAGTTTGGCGAAGGCGTTGAGCACTAAACCGCGTCAGTAATTTAAATCAGAGCTTAGCCATTTCAATCCCCCTTTTTCAAAGGGGGAGGTTAAACACACATCTAGCCTTGTTCTACGCTTAACTTAATGGTAGTGAAACAGAGTTTGGGGACGAGGAAAGGGGACAATCAGTGTCTTTAGCTCCCTTTAGGGGATTTAGGGGCTGCTTTTAGGAAATTTCAGAGGTTTGCGTAGGCACGATTTAACTCGCACCCACGGCAGTTTTAATGCGGAAATTTAGGCAATCGGCGTGAGGTGTTTTGAACCCAATTCGCCCCACAGCTTTTCCAATTGGTAAAACTCACGAGTTTCAGCTTGCATCACATGCACGATGACATCACCCAAGTCGATTAAAGCCCACTCGCCTGCATCTAAACCTTCATCACCCAAAGGACGCAAACCGTTTTCTTTAATTTTAATATCGACATTGCGCGCCAGTGATGCCACATGACGACTCGAATTGCCCGTGGCGATAACCATCATATCGGTGATGCTGCTGATGGCGTGCACGTCTAAAATTTTGATGTCACGGGCTTTTAAATCTTCTAGGGCTTCGATCACAATGTTGATTACGGTATCAGTTTGCATAGTATTCCTAACGGTAAAGTTGATGCGTATTAATGAGCTTTAAAACATGCTCAGGCAATAAATAACAGGGATTTTTTCCCATGCTCAAGAGCGCGCGAATTTGAGTGGCTGAAATGGTCAGCATTGGAATTTCTTGAATGAAAATTGCGCCCGCCGTGCGTCGTTCAAGTTCATGCAGTTCAGTGACTTGATAAGTGTTTAGAAACTCCCGAATCACTTCACTCATTGGCAATAATTTGCCCAAGCGTTGCACAACGACTAAATGCGCGTATTCAATCAGGCGTTCCCATTGATGCCAATGCGGCAAACCCATAAACGCATCCATGCCCAAAATTAAACACAGGCTACGCTCTGGAAATTCCTCGCGCAAACTGCACAAAGTATCCACCATGTACGAAGGCGCGGCACGGCGCAATTCACGGTCGTCGGCGACTAAACCTTCAACGCCTGCAATCGCAGCTTGCACCATTGCAAGACGTAATTCGGCACTGGCTGAAGGTTGTTCGCGGTGCGGCGGATAGGCGGAGGGAATTAAATGAATGCGGTCTAAATTCAAACGTTCATAAAGTTCAATCGCTAAACGCAAATGCCCGTGATGAATCGGGTCAAAAGTACCGCCAAGAATTCCAATGGGTTTATGCTGCACAATCATGCTGGGTTTAACAAATTAGGGAGGCGCGTCATACAAGTTCAGTCTCGGCTGGAGGGATAAACTTGCCTTGAAAACACTGGAGCTTGCTTGAGCCAATCCAGTCAATTGTTGCTATTGTAGCAGAGTTCGCAACAGATAGTGCGCATAAAATCTTGTAATTATGCGTAATGACAGCATGTTGAATACGCTTGACAGCTTAGATTTAAGCTTGAGCAATTAACAAGGCTTGATTACGAAAACCTTGGCTGCTGTCGCCTAAATTGCCTTCTTCATGGTAAATAATCACTTTCAGTCCTG
>JBDLSS010000404.1:0-8642 GCA_039799345.1 Pseudomonadota bacterium | reverse complement strand
GAAAGAATATCAAGACGAATTTTTTATTCGCCACGCGCTACTGCTAGACACCTTCACTCCCACTAGTGTCGGCGAACAATTTGAAGCCGCAGTGAGTATTGCCGCCTCCTTAGCTTGTGCGCCCCGTCATCAAGATGCCTTATTAGATTTATTATTTGTCGGCAACGAAGCCTATTGTTTCACCGCAGGACGTGGCTTGAGCAGTAAGGCAAATTTGCTAGAAGTGCTCGCCTGTGTCGAACCTAATTCCAACCTGCCCTTTTCCAGCTTGCAGATGTTATTAGCTCAGCACTCACACTCATTGAGCGCGTGTATTGGAATTTTTTTAACTTGGGATGAAGAACGCGCCCAACTTCTGAAAATCTTAGAAATGGCAGGTGTGGCGGTGCTCATTTTATTAGTTTGCGAAAATGTCCCCGAAAATTTACCGCCCGCCGTGCGCCAAATTCGTCCCCACGCCATTGCCGAAGATTTAAACCAATTATCATGAACACCCCGCCCCCGTTTTTATTAGCTACCAGCTTGCTGTTTTGGGGTTGGCAAAGTCATTTATTAATCTTCGCCTTACCGATGGCTTTGTTGTTAGAAGGAGCGCGTTATTCACCGCGCCGCTGGTTATTAAACGATAAAGATTTCAACCGAGTGGCTGATGTCAGTGCCTTATTATGGGTCTTGGTTGCAGTGTATTTATTCAGTCAATATTCGGTGCGTGGTTTATTCTTATTGTTAAATTGGCTACCGTTTTTATTTTTCCTGCTGCTATTAGTCCAAAACTACAGCAGTGTGGGTTCGATCAAACTCAGCAGTTTGTTCATGTCTCTGCGCGGCAAAGAAAGCAGTTATGGAATTCCAGAAATGCAACGGGTTAATCTCAATTATCCCTATATTTTTGTTTGTGTTTTAGCTTCTAGTGCCATGCCAGCCCTCGGCTTTTTTTGGGGCGCATATATTTTAGGGGCGTGGGGTTTATGGGCAGTGCGTCCACAGCGTTATCGAGTGGGTTATTGGGCAGGCTTGTGGATTTTAGTCGCGGGAATGGCGTATTGGGGACAAATGGGCTTGCAACAATTGCAGCAAGCGATTGATGAAACGGTAGTGAGTTGGCTGGATGAATATTTTTCTCATAGCCGCGATCCGTATCGCCAAATCACTGCTTTGGGTGAAATTGGCAAGCTGAAACAATCGGATAAAATCTTGCTACGCGTGCGCTCTCAATATCCAGTGTTACTGCGTGAGGCGAGTTATAACGCGTATTATAATATGACATGGCGTTCAGCCCTGAGCCATTTTGAAAATACGCCTGCGCTTGCAGATAGTCGCAGTTGGTCGTTTTTAAATCCGCTGCCCAGTCAGTCAACCCCTGTAGAAATCAGTGCGTATTTAACTGAAGGTAAAGGGATTTTAGCCCTGCCCACAGGCACACATAAAATCAGTAAGTTATCAGTCGGCAATTTGCAACACAATAATTTAGGGGCGGTCAAAGTCGAGCAAGGTTTGGGTTTGGTGACTTATCTGGCGAATTTTGGTACAGAAACACCCTTGGACAGCCCGCCCAATGCCCAAGATTTAAGCATTCCGGCCAATGAACGCGACGCACTTAAACAAGTTTCTCAGCAATTACAATTAGAAAAAATGCCTGCCTTCAATGCGATTCAACGCATCGATGAATTTTTTAGCCAAGATTTCCAATACAGTTTAATTTTGAACGCGCCCCCAACTACAGGCGCACAACAATCCCCACTCGCAAATTTTTTGCTGAAACAGCACAGTGGACATTGTGAGTTTTTCGCCACGGCAACGGTATTACTACTGCGCCATTTGGGGATTCCTGCGCGGTATGCCGTGGGTTTTGCTGCTGAAGAATACAGTTTTTTAGAAAATAGTTATATCGTGCGCCACCGTCATGCGCATGCGTGGACTTTGTTTTATTTGAATGGAAGCTGGCAAGAATTAGATACCACGCCGGCAGGTTGGGAAGAAATCGAGGCAGAAAAATCGTCTTCATGGTGGGTAGTGAATGATTTTTGGGCATGGCTCAGTCATCAGTTTTCGTTATGGAAATGGAGCGAAGATGAAAGTGAGCATCAGGGTTTTATTTGGTTGGTGATCCCCTTGATAATTATTTTGCTGTGGCGTTTGTCTTTTAAAGAACGGGTATTGCGTGCAAAAACTGTAGCATTATCAACCATGCGTTCACATTATTTGGGTGAAGATTCGGTATTTTATGCGGTGTTGAAATTGTTAGAAATACAATATTATCCCCGCCCGCAAGGGGAAAATTTGGCGCATTGGCTTGCGAAATTGCCGCTTGCGAGTGCGTTGCAACCAACAATTCAACAATTATTCGCCTTACACCAACGTTATCGTTTTGATCCAAAAGGTTTGAATGAAATACAACAACAGCAATTTCAAAACTTGGCGGCAATGGCATTGCGGGAGTTGAAGCGGAATAATTTAAAAATTTAGATTTTATTTGTCAGATGCAAGCACTGCATGATTTATAATTAGTTGAATTTATGATGTGGGATGCAGTTTAAAGACTTCTGAACCACAATGGACACAATTAAAAATTATGGTCATTGCGAAAATTGAGTGAATTGTGGTTCAGACTTTTTTATTCTTCAGGCTTTTCAAAATGACGACGCTTTTTCAGCGTAATCACAGGGCGCATGCTATCAGTCGTCGTGCGTTCTACGGGTGGTAAATCACTCGCCAACTCGCTGCGATACTGTGCTTTCGACATGATTTTAGGCGTAGGTTTGTTTATATCCCCAAACTTAGGCGCGGCATTTGCGTTATTTGCAGGATGTGGACGCGGCTTATTCTGTTGCCCTTTGCGTAAGAAATTCGCTTTTGCAGGACGTTCCGCAGTTCCCTCAGTTTTGTGCGGCGCGGTTTTCGGTCTCGCAGGTTTAGGCTTGCTGGCAACGGTTTCCCCAGCTGCCAGCTTTTGCTCTTTGAGACGCTCAGAAGCCCGCGTAATTGCTTGCTTCCCGAGTTCTAAATGATCTGTCTCCACCGTACCGCACACCGCGCCATCTAAATCTACACGTTCTGCGCCGAGGACAAGTTTCTTCCAATAGGCAGGACGTTTGGTGTAAATTTTTAAGGCATCACGGATAGAACGTTTACTGGCTTGATCCTTGAGAGCGACAAACAAGTCATTGTGAATATTAATTTTTAACGGCAGGATGTCTTTATCATCACTGGTGAACACGCGAGGGTAAAGAGTCTGGAGTAATTCCAGTGTTGGATAGGCAGTGCTACGTATTTTCATGCGGATACTATGGAATTCAGTCGGTTTTAATGCTTAATAATAAGGAATAGCCTTTATGAACACAAGAGGCTGTTTCGAGAAAAATGACAGACCCGCAAAATTAGCGTTAAGATCATGTTACAGTATAACAAGAATCTTGGGAAATCTTATGTTTGTCATTGATCAATTACGCTTTGCATATCTAGCAAATACTATGCTAGACATTCCACACTGGCAGATGGCACAAGGTGAACGTTGCTTGATTATCGGTGCGTCGGGCAGCGGCAAAACCACTTTATTGCACTTGCTGGCGGGTTTATTAACTCCACAACAAGGTACAATTTCTGTACTTGGGCAGGATTTAGCCAAACTCACCCCCTGCGTGCAAGACAGGTTTCGCGGGCAAAAAATTGGTGTGGTGTTTCAACGCCTGCATTTAGTCGCCGCACTTAACGTCTTGGAAAATCTGCTATTAGCGCAAACGTTAGCACAACTGCCTCGCAACAAAGCCCGCGCCCTTGAAGTTTTAACCGCCTTAAATTTACAAGACTTTGCACAACATTACCCTGCCCAACTCAGCCAAGGGCAAGCGCAACGAGTAGCTTTAGCACGCGCAATTATCAACCGTCCACAATTAATTTTAGCCGACGAACCCAGCGCGAATTTAGATGATGCGCACTGCACACAAATGTTAGATTTATTACAACAACATGCCGCACAAGCCAGTTTAGTGATTGCCACCCACGACCAACGGGTCAAAAATTATTTTCAGGGAACTCGCCTGCTGGAGTTGCCGCAATGTTTCAATCCAGACTCAACTGTTGAGTGACCAAGCCATCGACAGGTCGGTGGATTACCTCTCTGTAAACGAAAAACTTATTAAAAATGGTAACATACTAATACATGTGAGCACAATTGAACCATTCCCCTGAAGGGTTGAGGTTCACACCTTAAAGGTAAAGTGGATGAATTTATTGCAATTGAGCTGGGCGTATTTGCGCCAGCGTCCCCTGAATACTTTATTAAACCTATTATTAATCGGCTTGGGCACAGGCACGATTATTTTATTGTTGCTGCTCAGCACTCAACTTGCCGACAAATTGCACCGCGACGCGAAAGGTTTTGATGTGGTTGTTGGCGCAAAAGGCAGTCCGCTACAATTAATTTTATCGAGCATTTATCATGCAGACTTGCCCACAGGCAATATTACGCTGAGTGCCGCTGAGCCTTGGATGCAGCACCTTTGGGTAAAAACGGCAATTCCCCTCGCCTTGGGCGACAGCTACCAAAGTTTACGCATTGTCGGCACAATTCCTGACTATTTACAGCATTATCACGCGCAATTTGCGGCGGGCAAAATTTGGGAAAAACCATTAGAAGTGGTGCTCGGTGCACAAGCGGCAAAAACCACGCAACTCAAATTAGGACAAGAATTTTCAGGCTCACATGGTTTAAGCGCGGGCGGCGAAACCCATGCTCAAGTACATTATCAAGTCGTCGGAATTTTGCAGCCCACGGGCACGATTTTAGACCAGTTAATTTTAACGGCAGTGGAAAGTGTCTGGGCAGTGCATGAACATCACGAGCATTCCGCACAGCCCGCCAATGCTAGTGAGCACGAACTCACCGCCGTATTAATTACTTATAAAACCCCGCTGGCCGCCATCAGTTTTCCGCGTTTGGTCAATGCCCAATCGGCTTTGCAAGCCGCCGCGCCGCCTTTGGAAATTGCACGTTTATTAAAATTAATTGGCGTGGGCGCGGAAACTTTGCAGGTTTTTGGTGCAATTTTCAGTTTAATTGCATTTTGCAGTATCGGCGTTGCCTTATTAAATGCCTTGCAAGAACGTCGTTATGATTTGGCAATTATGCGGACTTTGGGCGCGAGCCGTGCATATATTTTCTGGCAATTGCTTTGTGAAGGCTTATTATTAGCGATTTCAGGGGTGATAGTGGGCTTATTGTTTGGACACTTTAGCGCGAGTTTATTGGGCTGGTGGATGAATGACTTGCATGCCCTACACTTTACAGGCGCGTTGTGGTTGCCGCAAGAAAGCTGGGTGATTCTTGCCAGTTTAGGCTTAGGGATTGTCGCCGCTTTAATTCCCGCAATTCAAGCCTATCGCACGGATTTAGCGCGGATTTTAGCAAATGCTTGAACAAGGTCACTTATTTTGACTATATTCAAAATGGAACTAAAGATTATAGGAGTTACGCAGTTGAATAGATAACTATTTGATTTTGTTGGAAACATGATTGTGCAGCGCACAATACTAACTCATTGTAAATAAAAGAATTAGTGTTTCAACTGCGTAACTCCTAAGATTATTTTCTCTACTTAATTTCGTCGAAATCAGGCTAGGATGTTCCCATGCTCGAATTACGTCATCTTAAAGCCATTGTTGCCTTGGCAGATACGGGCAGCGTCACCCGCGCCGCCGCACGTTTACATCTGACACAATCTGCTTTGTCGCATCAATTGGCAGCGTTAGAAAATTATTTGGATTTGTGTTTATTTGAACGCCAACAACGCCCCTTAAAATTAACGGCGGCGGGTGAAATTTTGTTGCAAGTGGCACGGCGGGTGTTGCCAGAATTAGAGGCGGCACGACAATCAATTATCCGTTTAAAAGCTGCCGCTCCAACGCGCGATTTACGAATTGCGGTGGAGTGTCACACTTGTTATGACTGGTTAATGCCTGCGATGGATCATTATCGCGAAGCTTTTCCCGAGGTTGAATTGGATTTAGTCGCGGGTTTTCATGTAAATCCGATTGCTTTGCTGAATGAATATCAAGCCGATGTCGTGGTAGTTTCTGATGCCACGCCTCAGTCGGAAATTACCTATTTTCCCTTGTTTGCATATGAAATGGTGGCATTGACTGCCCGTCAACATCGTTTGGCAGTGAAAGACTATTTGGTGGCTGAAGATTTTATCGAAGAAACTTTGATTACTTATCCCGTACCCGACCACATGCTGGATTTGGTGCAGCGGGTGTTAAAACCTGTGGGGATTAATCCTGCGCGGCGCACTGCGGAATTGACGATTGCGATTTTACAATTGGTGGCTTCGCGGCGCGGTATTGCGGCATTGCCACGTTGGGCGGTGCAAACTTATTTAGATCGCGGCTATGTGGTGGCACGTTCAATTGAGGAGCAGGGTTTGTGGGGCAAACTTTATGCAGCGGTGCGTAGCAATGAGCAGGAAATTCACGCAGCTTTTGCAAGGTTGATTGCGGAAACTGCGTTTTCAACCTTGGCGGGATTGCAGGTGACGGATGGAACAGATGTTTAATAAGACAATTTTTAACGTGGGTTGGCGTGGGTAACCCAAACCACGAATCTAACTTATTGTAAATATAAATTTTATTGTTAAAAACTTTGTTTTGAAATGCCTATAAGTCAAGCTGCGCTTGACAGTACAGTTATATTTTTCTCCTATTTAAAACGAGAAATCATGAATTTCTTCTGATCGTCACGCAGAGTTTAACTTATAGGCATACCAAAACAAAGTTTGGGAATGAGATAAAATCATCTTTTAATTTTGTGAGTTGCGGTTGAGACAATTAAATGACGCGCTTCAGATCAATGCGTTAAAATACGCAGTTATCGTGACAACTCGCGTTTAAAAAATGCGTTGTTATCAAACAAAACTCCCCCACTGAAACCTTAAATATTATTAATGAAAACATTGGAGTAAGCCATGTCCATTCTCAAAATGACTGATTTAGACCTCAAAGGCAAGCGACTGTTAATTCGCGAAGATTTTAATGTGCCTGTCAAAGAGGGAAAAGTGACCAGCGATGTGCGTATTCAAGCCGCACTCCCCAACATTCAACATGCGTTAAAGGCAGGCGCGAAAGTCATTTTGATGTCGCATTTAGGTCGTCCCATCGAAGGCGAATATAATCCTGAATTTTCAATGCAGCCCGTGGCAGAGCATTTAACTAAATTATTAGGGCAGCCCGTGCGTTTAATCAAAGACTGGTTAGACGGTGTAGAAGTGGGCGAAGGCGAAGCCGTGCTGTGTGAAAACGTGCGCTTCAATGTGGGCGAAAAGAAGAATAACGATGAGTTAGCTGAAAAAATGGCAAAACTCTGTGATATTTATGTGATGGATGCCTTTGGAACGGCGCACCGTGCGGAATCTTCGACTCACGGCGTGGCAAAATTTGCCCCCGTCGCTTGTGCAGGGATGTTGTTGGCAGATGAATTGGAAGCCTTGGGTAAAGCTTTGGCAAATCCCGCACGTCCGATGGTTGCGATTGTCGGTGGCTCGAAAGTGTCCAGCAAACTCACCGTTTTAAAATCCTTGTCAAAAATCGTGGATCAATTAATTGTCGGCGGCGGCATTGCCAATACGTTTTTAGTCGCGGAAGGTTATAACGTCGGCAAATCTTTATATGAGCCTGAATTAGTTGAAGAAGCTCAACGCTTGATTGCAGAAGCCAAAGCATGCGGCGCAGATATTCCAATTCCCACCGATGTAATTGTAGGCAAAGCTTTTGATGCGAATGAAAAAGCGGTGGCTAAATTAGTCAGTGAAGTTGCTGATGACGACATGATTTTTGATATTGGCGAACAAAGCCGCGCCAAATTGGTCGAAGTGCTGAAAAAAGCAGGCACGATTGTGTGGAATGGCCCTGTGGGCGTGTTTGAATTTGACCAATTCGGGGGCGGCACGAAAGCTTTATCTTTGGCAATTGCTGAAAGTGCGGCGTTTTCGATTGCAGGCGGCGGCGACACTTTGGCGGCGGTTGATAAATACAACATTGCAGACCAAGTTTCTTATATTTCCACAGGCGGCGGCGCATTCCTCGAATTTTTAGAAGGGAAGGTTTTGCCCGCAGTTGCCATTTTAGAACAACGCG
The DNA here is from genome assembly GCA_039799345.1 of Pseudomonadota bacterium. Lineage (GTDB taxonomy): Bacteria > Pseudomonadota > Gammaproteobacteria > Beggiatoales > Beggiatoaceae > JAQTYU01. The sequence continues at coordinate 515 of JBDLSS010000404.1, read as the reverse complement.
CTAAAGCGTAAGGAGTAATACACATGCCTATGATTTCATTGCGTCAATTATTGGACCATGCGGCTGAATATCAGTATGGAATTCCTGCATTCAATGTGAATAACATGGAACAAGTGCAGGCAATTATGCAAGCGGCAGATGCCACCGATAGCCCTGTGATTTTGCAAGCCTCGGCTGGGGCGCGGAGTTATGCGGGCGAGCCATTCTTGCGCCATTTGATTTTAGCGGCGGTGGAAATGTATCCACATTTGCCCATCGTGTTGCACCAAGATCATGGTGGTGAACCTGCGGTGTGTTTGCGTTCGATTCAAAGCGGTTTTAGTTCGGTGATGATGGACGGTTCTTTAATGTCCGACATGAAAACGCCGTCCACTTATGAATATAACGTGCAGATTACTAAGCATGTGGTGGATATTGCTCATGCGGTGGGGGTTTCTGTTGAAGGGGAATTGGGTTGTTTAGGTTCTCTGGAAAGCGGCATGGCGGGTGAAGAAGATGGTTCTGGCGCGGAGGGC
>JBDLSS010000403.1:0-2888 GCA_039799345.1 Pseudomonadota bacterium | reverse complement strand
AAAACTTCCTAAAAAAATTCTAGCACGCGCCAAACAAATCAAATTAGCCATTTTTGATGTCGATGGCGTACTCACCGATGGCAGTTTGTTCATGGGTGATGATGGTCTTGAATATAAAGCGTTTAACGCCCGCGACGGTTTGGGCATGAAAATGTTGCAAACCACGGGAGTGACGCTCGCAATTATCACTGGCAAAACCTCACAAGTGGTGGAGCACAGAATGCGGGTCTTGGGCATTAAACATGTGTTTCAAGGACAATTGGACAAGCAAATTGCATTCACCAAACTTTGCCATCAATTAAAAATTGCGCCCGAAGCCGTGGCGTATTTGGGCGATGATGTCATTGATGTGCCCGTATTGAAAAAAGTCGGTTTGGCGGTGGCGGTGGCAGATGCACATCCGATGATTTTACCCTATACCCATTGGCAATTAGCGCATAAAGGTGGACGTGGCGCGGCACGGGAATTGTGTGAGTTAATTATGTATGCCCAAGGCAATTTGGAAGCCCAAATGCAACGTTACGGTATTGATTTATAACATGTTCGCGCAACGTTGGCTGCTGATTTGGGGCTTACCTTTGTTGGGTGTTGCCCTGCTCACGACATGGCTGGTGTGGGATATTGGCGGCAAAAATGACCGACGCAAAAAATCGGAAGTTGCCTTTCCTGACTACACCTTGAAAGATTTTGTCAGTGTGCGCATGAACGAACAAGGGCAATTAGTCGCGCTGTTACAGGCGAGCACCATGCAGCATTATCCTGAAATCAATACCAAATTAACCCGCCCCTATTTAGTTTTTTATCAAAATGCGCAGCCGCTGTGGTATGTATTGGCAGAATCAGGACAGATTTCGCCCGATCAGTCTCAAATTTGGCTCAATGGAAAAACCTATTTATGGCGCAGTCCACTTTCACCCGAGCAGTTGCCGATTGAAGTTCACACCACGGAAGTTCATGTGCTCGTGCCTGAACAAATTGCTGAAACCGCCGCCCCCACCCAAATTTTTAACGGTAAAAACACCAGCTCTGGTGTGGGGATGAAAGTCGGGCTACAAACCCACCTTATTGAATTACGCTCTCATGTGCGAGGACACTATGCACCGCAACCTTAATCTTATGATCGCTCTGTTAGCCCTGCTGTGGCAGAATGCCGCTGTTGCGCTGTCTACCGACCGTGAACAACCGATCAAAATTGAAGCTGATACCGCCACCATTGATGATGGCAAAGGCTTTGGGGTGTATCAAGGGAATGTTGTGATTACTCAGGGCACGATTCTGATTAATGCGGATAAAGTGACCTTTCACTACAACCAAAAACAGCAATTAGAAAAAGTGTTTGCCAATGGCAATCCTGCACGTTTTAAACAACGCCCCGACAACAGTACTGAAGACCTGCACGCCAAGGCGCAGCAGATGGAATATTTCGCGCTGAAAGATATGCTAAACTTGTTACAAGATGCAGAATTATGGCAGGGTAAAGATATTTTCACAGGACCGCGTATCAGCTACGATACCAAACAAAGTGTGATTAAAGCGGACAAGGGAGAAAAGAAGGAAGGACAACGGATCACTGTCACTTTGCAACCGCGCAATAATAAACCTCAACCTGCTACCCCGACCCCTAAGCCATAATTATGAGCACACTCATCGCACAGCATTTAGGAAAGTCCTATAAAACCCGCCAAGTGGTCAGGGATGTGAGCCTACAAGTCAACAGTGGCGAAATCGTCGGCTTGTTGGGGGCAAATGGCGCGGGGAAAACCACCAGTTTTTATATGATTGTGGGTTTAATTCCCTGTGAACAAGGGCGGGTTGCTTTAGACGATGATGACATCACCTATTTACCCATGCACCGCCGCGCCCAAATGGGCTTGGGTTATTTGCCCCAAGAAACCTCCGTATTTCGCAAGCTTAACGTCGAAGACAATATTCTTGCCATTCTCGAAGTTCAGAAAGATTTGAATAAAGCCCAACGCTTGCAACGTCTCGACGAATTGCTTGAAGAATTTCATATTGAACATTTACGCAAATCTTTAGGCATGAGTCTTTCAGGCGGTGAGATGCGCCGTGTCGAAATTGCCCGTGCGCTGGCGGCAAATCCACGTTTTATTCTGTTAGATGAACCCTTTGCAGGGGTTGACCCGATTGCAGTGCGCGACATTCAGCGCATTATCTCGCATTTAGCCAGTTTAAATATTGGTGTATTAATTACCGATCATAACGTGCGTGAGACCCTAGATATTTGCGAACGTGCCTATATTGTGAATGAAGGGGCACTGATTGCTGAGGGAACGCCCGAACATATCTTACAAAATAGCCGTGTACGCGAAGCATATCTTGGAGAGGATTTCAGATTATAATACTCGTATTCACTCCAACCATTGACGCTCACGAAACCACTAGAATAATGATGCTATGAAACAATCGCTCCAACTACGTCTCGGTCAGCAAATCACCATGACCCCCCAATTGCAACAAGCGATTAAGCTGTTGCAGTTATCGACATTAGACTTACAGCTCGAAATTCAGCAAGTGCTCGACTCTAACATCATGTTAGAAGAAGTGGTTGATGAAGATTTTGATGCCGAGATGGAAGTGCTCAAAGAATTTGATGGAGCGGAAAATACCGCGAGTTATGAAGAAAATATTTCGCCCACGCATCAAGATTCACACGAAGATTATGAAGTAGAACTGCCTGAAACCGCAGAAGAAATTCGTCTGGAAAGCATGACCGATATTCCCGAAGATTTGTCAGTAGACAGCACTTGGGATGATATTTATGAAGGCTTGCCCAATCACAGCGATTATCCCAACGGCGACAGTTCAGGCAAAGACATTTTTAATCAAAATAATACGGAAGAAACCCTACGCGAGCATTTGCTGTGGCA
>JBDLSS010000402.1:0-2893 GCA_039799345.1 Pseudomonadota bacterium | reverse complement strand
ATTGGCGAGTGTTTAAACTCAAAGTAAATTCGTCAGGGGCAGAAATTACCCGTTTTTCATCAATCGGTAAAATATCCCCGTAATCTTTTTTAACTTGCTCCTCGCCATAAACCGCACTTGCACCCGCAATCAATTGGCTGGGGTCAATCATGTGCCGCGCCCCACGGGGATGCACCACCAATTTTGCATTGGGCAAGGCTTGCATCAAACTGCCCGCGCCGCCTGCATGATCCAAATGCACATGGGTGACAATCACGTAATCAACATTTTCGACAGGAATATTTTTTGCCGCTAAAGTCGCGAGCAGGTGTGGGGTGGAATAACTCGTGCCCACATCGACAAAGGCAGCCCGCTCACCTTCAACTATCAAATGACTGGCGGCGAACTGTGGGCAAGTAAAAGCAGTGTCAATTGTGGTGATGCCACAAATTTGGTCTTGAAAATTTGCGATAGGTTTCATAAATCATCAACGTGGAAGTTTTTAGGAAGAGGATCGGCTTGTAAAATATTTTACAAAAGTGCCGAACCCTTTAGGTCAAAGATTAAATTTAGGGGAAAGCTCAAGTTATGTAGGTTGGGCTGCCAACGGCAACCCAACCTTAGCCCCAATTTCCGAAACATTACATTCTTTCGTTATTTCACGTTTTCGTTGGGTTGCTGTTAGCAACCCAACCTACAAACTTTTTTGTCTGAACCATAATTCACGTAATTACCTCAATTCACACAATTAAAGCATTAATTGAGGTAATTATGTGAATTGCGTAAATTGTGGTTCAGACAATAATCCCAAGCCCTCAAACGCAATCTTTACAACTTAAAAAAGCCCCGAATCTTCTCAATCAACGCCATTAATTCGGGATTACTGGGGGTTTCATAGCCCAGAAAATAGGCATACATCAAAGGGTCGGACAAATCCAATAATTCCCGAAAAGTCGCCTGTTCGGTTTCGGAGGCATTGGGATAATATTCTTCTAAATAGCGCGTCAGCATCACATCTAACTCTTTCATGCCGCGCCGACAATGCCATTTTAATCTTGAAAATTCACTCATTTATGTCAAATGTCCTGTTTATAAAGCCCGCGCCTGCAATGCCGCCTGTAATTCACGCATGGCTTGCCCACGATGACTTAATTTATTTTTCAAATCGGGGGGCATTTGTGCCGCCGTGCATTGGTGTTCTGGAATTAAAAACAGCGGGTCATAGCCAAAACCGTTGTCACCTTGTGGCGCAGTCAACACCCGTCCTTCCCAAATCCCATGACAAATCAAGGGTGTGGGGTCGAGCGCGTGGCGTAAATACACAATCACACAATGATAACGTGCGCTGCGTTCTGCTTCGGGAACAGCCTGTAATTGTTTTAATAACAACTGGTTATTATCTAAATCCGTGGCATTTTCACCCGCAAAACGTGCCGAATAAATCCCCGGTGCACCGTTTAACGCATCGACTTCAATCCCAGAATCGTCCGCAATCGCAGGCAAACCCGTGATTTCTGCGGCATGACGCGCTTTAATCAAGGCATTTTCCACAAAAGTTAAGCCCGTTTCAGGCACATTGCTCACATTTAATTGAGTCTGTGGAATAATTTCTGCGTCAAACTCTGCCAATAATTGCGCAAATTCACGCACTTTGCCCGCGTTGCCTGTGGCTAAGACGATTTTTTTCATGCTTGAACTCCATATTCCGCACGATAATTTTCAATCGCCGCCAAAATCGCCGCACTTTCAGGCTGTTCCGACAAATACACGCATAAATCTTGCAAACTGACGATACTAATCACGGGCACGCCGTGCTGTTCGGTGATTTCTTGAATCGCAGAAAGTTGCGCTTGTCCGCGTTCTTGGCGGTCTAACATGATGATAATGCCGACTAATTGCGCCTTGTTTGCCGCGATTAATTGCAGCGATTCGCGCACCGCCGTACCCGCTGTAATCACGTCATCAACTAATAAAATGCGCCCGTTTAAACCCGCGCCGACTAAATTGCCGCCTTCGCCATGATCCTTGGCTTCTTTGCGATTGAAGCAGTACGGCACATCGCGCTGATACTGTTCTGATAAAGCAATGGCTGCCGCCGTCGCCAGCGGAATGCCTTTGTAGGCAGGACCAAATAAGGTATCGAATTCAATCCCTGCCTGCTGAATCGCGGCGGCATAATAACGCCCCAATTGCGCCAAAGCCTTGCCTGTTTTAAACGCGCCCGCGTTGAAAAAATACGGACTTTTGCGCCCCGACTTCAAGGTAAATTCACCAAATTGCAGCACTTTGTTGCTGATGACAAATTCTAAAAATTCGCGTTGATATGCCTGCATTTACAATACCGCCCGAGGATAAGAACCTAAATGTTTAATCATTGACGCATAGGCATCGAGAGCTTTGAGCGCGTTTTGCACCGCTGCATCTTCGATATGTCCTTCAATATCAATGAAAAATACATATTCCCACACCCCTTGGCGCGAAGGACGTGATTCAATGCGGGTCAAACTTAATTGATTATCAGCAAAAGCTTGTAATAAATGATGCAACGCGCCGGGTTTATTCGCCGTCGCCAATAATAACGAGGTTTTATCGCGTCCCGTGGGTGGCACGGCTTGATGTCCCAACACTGCCCAGCGCGTGGTATTGTTGACGCTGTCCTCAATCCGACTGGCAAGCATTGGCAGATTGTATAATTCCGCAGCCATAGCCCCTGCAATTGCCGCAGATTCAGGCTCTTGGCTGGCACGACGCGCGGCTTCTGCATTACTGGAAACCGCAATCCGTTCCACACCCGGTAAATTGGTGTCCAGCCACAAGCGACATTGCGCTAAAGATTGTTGGTGCGAATAAATGCGCTGCACCCCGTTTAAGCTCGGCGCGTGCGATAATAAGTATTGGTGAATCGGTAAAGTGA
>JBDLSS010000401.1:0-2651 GCA_039799345.1 Pseudomonadota bacterium | reverse complement strand
TTCTGTGTCATTATCATTTGGATCAATTGCCGCTGTTGTTCAACGTGTTCAAAGGCGATATGAGTCTGGTCGGACCGCGCCCCGAAATCCCTGAACATGTCGCCTTATATCCTGATAGCATTCGAGATTTTGTGCTCTCCGTTCCCGTCGGCATGACCGATTACGCGCTGGTCGAATTCAGCAACGAAAAAGAATTACTCGCCGCATCTGAACATCCTGATATTGATTATGTCGAGAAAATTCTCCCGATTAAACTCGCCTATCACCAGCAATATGTGGTTGAACACAGCTTCTTATTAGATATTGTCCTGATTTTCAAAACTTTTAAACGTCTGTTTCGACGTTTTCCTGTATTACTACACGATGTGATTATGGTCGCCATCGCGTGGACTTTGGCAATGATTATTCGCTACGACCTGCCGCTTGAAGCGCATGTGCAACAAGTGTTCTGGCAAAGTTTGCCTGTCGTTTTGGGCGTGCAAAGTATCGTGCTGTGGTACAACGGCTTATATCAAGGGATTTGGCGGTTTTCCAGTATGCCCGATGTCGCCAATATTTTACGCGCCGTCAGCTTAGGAACATTGGCAAGTGTGCTGCTGTTGGTGTTATTGAATCGTTTGGACGGCGTGCCGCGTTCATCCTTATTACTGTATCCCTTTATTTTAATTTTATTGTTGGGAATGCCGCGTTTTCTTTACCGCCTGTTGCATGAACATTCTTTAGGATTTTTAACCAGTCCCGCAACCTCGCAACGGGTTTTGGTGCTGGGCGCGGGCACATCGGGCGATATGCTGGTGCGCGACATGTTGCGTAATCCTGAATGTGGTTATATTCCCGTAGGTTTTCTGGACGATAAAGCCAGCTTGCACGGCGGCAAAGTGCAAGGCGTGCCCGTCATTGACCAAATTGACCAGCTTCCCAGCGTGCTGGATTCGATGAAAATTGACTTAATTATCATTGCGATGCCCTCCGCCAGCGATGAACAAATGCAGCATGTGGTCGAAGTCTGTGAACCCTGCGATGTGCCGTTTCGTACTTTGCCAAAATTTGACAGCATTGTGAATAATGAAGTCGATTTGAGTGCCGTGCGTGAAGTTTCAATTGATGATTTGCTAGGACGCGCCAAAGTGCAGCTCGATTGGGAACTGATTCAAACCGAATTACACAGTAAAGTGGTGATGGTGACAGGTGGTGGCGGCTCGATTGGCTCGGAATTATGTCGGCAAATTGCACGGCTTAATCCCACAGCCTTGGTGATTTTTGAACGTTCTGAATTCAATTTATACCGCGTTGAATTGCAGTTGCGCCAAGAATTTCCCCATTTAATTTTACATGCTTGTCTTGGGGATATTGTCGATGCGGTCGCGGTGCGCCATGTGTTGCAGCAATATCGTCCCGAAGTGGTATTTCATGCGGCGGCGTATAAACATGTGCCGATGCTGCAAAATCAAGCGCGTGAAGCAGTGCGCAATAATGTGTTGGGCACAAAAATTTTAGCGGAAGCAGCGGCGGCTCAGGGTTGCGCCATTTTTGTGATGATTTCCACCGATAAAGCGGTGAATCCCACCAATATCATGGGCGCAAGCAAACGCGCCGCTGAAATTTTCTGCCAAGCCTTGAGCCGACACAGTAAAACCCGTTTTATCACCGTGCGTTTTGGCAATGTGCTAGGGTCTGCGGGCAGCGTCGTGCCCTTGTTTAAAGAACAAATCGCACGCGGCGGCCCTGTCACCGTCACTCATGCGGATATTAGCCGTTATTTTATGACCATTCCCGAAGCCTGCCAGTTGATTTTGCAGGCGGCTGCGATGGGCAAAGGTGGGGAAATTTTCGTATTGGACATGGGGAAACCCGTAAAAATCCGTTACTTAGCAGAACAAATGATTCGGCTTTCGGGCAAAAAACCTGAGCGTGATATTAAAATTGTGTACACGGGTTTGCGGGCGGGTGAAAAATTGTATGAAGAATTATTTCATGCCGATGAACGCTTAGAAAAAACCCCACACGCTAAAATTCTGCTCGCAGCCCCGCGCCAAAATGATTGGGCGCAACTGATTGAATTATTAACGGCTGCGGAACGTGCCTGTGATGAATATGCGGCTGAAGAGGTGCAAAATTTATTGCAGCAATTAGTGCCTGAAATGAACTTGAGTGAAGCTTAATTATTTTGTCTGAACCACAATTCACACAATTACCCCAATTCACATAATTAAAGAATATTTTTTAGGTCAATTGTGGTAATTGCGTAAATTATGTGAATTGTGGTTCAGACAAATGTAGATAAAATATTCTGCATAATCCCATTTTAACGGACATAATATAAACAGGGTATTTGACTGTTGTGATATTTTTGTTCAATAAAAGGGGCAGATTATGGACGGTGATTTTTTCTCTCAAATGTTGTCTATAGACAATGCGCTATTTGACAATTCCTCTGCTTTAAACACGACTTCTGAGCCGCTTCATGAGTCGCTGTCTTCACAAACGCTTAGTTTCCATTCTGATAGTGATTCACAGCCTTATACTACTTTTGATTCGCTAGGTTATGTTCATTTGCACACGAAAGATGGCGATGAACATACCGTTGGGCGTGTTGAGAATCAGGAGTTTTGGGCAACACCTTATGACCATACGGATTATGTGGGCAGGTT
>JBDLSS010000400.1:0-11228 GCA_039799345.1 Pseudomonadota bacterium | reverse complement strand
ATTAGAAAAAACTCACTGGGCTGTACACTTTTTCTTAAGAGCCGTGTAACTTGTCGCATAGTCTGTTTTATGATTTTTTATCAAATAGTTATAATTCAGTCAAAATATAACTATTGACTTTCATAAAAATATAACAACTAAAAACAGCCCTGTAATTTTCACGAAAGTGAAAATTAGCTTATCAAACTTGTCAAAACAGAAAATAGAAAAAAAGTGGTAAACGTCAAAGTATATATAAGCTAATGTTCCTAAATAGAATAAATGATAATGATTAAGCCCTCCCCTTTAGGGGGTTGGGGGCTTCTTTAAAGGTTTTTAAACGAGCTACTTTCTGTTAAAACCTGATTGATGACACGCCCTAGGATTCTATATAAGTTAGCTTACTTACGAATGATAAAAACCTACAACCCCCCCATACATAAATACTTAATTTCTAAGAAATCATCAAGTCCATATTTTGAACCTTCGCGCCCAAAACCTGATTCTTTGATGCCACCAAAAGGTGCAACTTCGGTCGAAATAATCCCTTCGTTAATCCCCACAATCCCATATTCCAAAGCTTCCGCGACGCGCCACACTCTGCCCAAATCGCGGCTGTAAAAATATGCCGCTAATCCAAATTCGGTATCATTGGCGAGCGCAATCGCTTCGGTTTCGCTGTGGAAACGGAATAAGGGCGCGACTGGTCCAAAGGTTTCTTCACGGGCAATGCGCATATTCGGGGTGACATCACCCAAAATCGTGGGCTGGTAAAACGTGCCGCCCAAGGCGTGAGCCGCGCCGCCACATAATAATTTTGCGCCCTTGCTGAGTGCGTCTTGAACGTGACTTTCGACCTTTTGTAAAGCCGCCGCATTGATTAAAGGGCCTTGCTGCACGCCCGCTTCCAAACCTTGTCCGACTTTGAGTTTTAACACGGCGGCGGTGAGTTTTTCCGCAAATGCGTCGTAAATACTATCTTGCACCAACAAACGATTGGCGCACACACAAGTTTGTCCCGTATTGCGATATTTGGACGCGAGCACGCCTGCGACGGCTTGGTCTAAATCGGCATCGTCAAATACGATAAATGGCGCATTACCGCCTAATTCTAAAGACAATTTTTTAACCGTGCCTGCGCATTGCTGCATCAATAATTTGCCGACGGCGGTCGAACCCGTGAACGATAATTTACGCACCAAGGGGTTACGGGTCAGTTCCGCGCCAATCGGTTTGGGGTCGCCCGTGACGATATTAATCACGCCTTTGGGGAAGCCTGCGCGTTCTGCCAATTCTACCAACGCCAGCGCGGAAAAGGGGGTACTTTCTGCGGGTTTAATCACCACGGTGCAACCCACAGCAAGCGCGGGGGCGCATTTGCGGGTAATCATCGCGTTGGGGAAATTCCACGGCGTGATGGCGGCAACTACGCCAATCGGCTGTTTTAACACCAAAATTTTTCGCCCGCCCATTGGTTCGGGAATGATGTCGCCATAAACCCGTTTGGCTTCTTCGGCAAACCATTCAATAAATGACGCGCCATAAATCACTTCGCCTTTCGATTCTGCTAAGGGTTTGCCTTGTTCGAGCGTCATCATCACCGCTAAATCTTCTTGATTTTCAAGAATTAAATTAAACCAGTTGCGCAAAATCGCGGCGCGTTCTTTGGCAGTTTTGCTGCGCCATGCGGGCAGTGCATTATTGGCGGCAGTGATGGCGGCGGCGGTTTCGGTTTCGCCTAAATTCGGTACAGTCCCTAATAAACTGTTATCGGCAGGATTCAATACTTCGAGGGTTTGCGTGCTGCTAATCCATTCGCCATTAATATAAGCGGTTTGGCGAAATAAGCGGGGGTCATTTAATTGCATCAGTGTGCCTCCTAAGATGGATATTTAAGCATGAAATAGGGCAGTCTTTAATAATTATCTGTCTTAATTTTTGATAAATAAAAACTTTTATTAAGAAATTTTGATCATCTTTTTTAGGTTCTTTTCGGATAAATTTCGGATATATTTAAATTACATTTTTAATCAAGGATAAGGAAGTCTTTAAATGAAATTATCTTACAGATTTACACAAGCGTTTCAAGCGATTAGTTTCTCTTTGCTGTTTTGTGGTTTGGGAAATGCCGCATTTGCATCTGATGTGAAAGCTGAACAGGAGTTTAAGAAAGAATCTCAGACCACGATCCAAAAACCACAACCAGATAGCGGTGGTGATTGTAAAGGTCATCATTGCTGTAAAGGTCCTCATTGTGGAGACCATAATTCACCTCATCCACATCCCGATCAAAAACACGATAAGAAATAGCATCATGCTAACAACATGAAGTGAACTTTTTGCTCAAACCAAGCCCTGTCGGTTTTAAAATCAACGGGGCTTTAACTTACCTACAGATTGCTCAATTTCAGTTATTTCTATAGAAATTAGGAGTGAATTTGAGGTAGATTTAAATAATGCACTGATCCATCACAAGGATTTTTTATGAAATTGTCTTACAAATTTGTCCAAGCACTTGGTTTCTCTTTAGTGCTTTTGGGAAATAATGCGGTGTTTGGAAAAGAAGTATTTGAAAAAAGTGCTCAGACAACTGTCAAAAAACCTAACGACCACAGTAAGCACTCTGATGAGCACAAGCATCGTAGAATGGAACATTATAAAAAAGTTGATGATAAGCCGACTTTTTCTTTGAAAATGAAGAACGATAAGAAAAAATAATTGTCCCAAACATAAAAAAGCCCTGTCAGCTTTCAACACTGACAGGACTTTTTATTTCGCGAAAGCGCAGTTTTTAGAACTTGGGTAAGTTGTAAAATGCGGCTTTACCTGCATAGCTTGCAGCTTTGCCCAATTCTTCTTCAATGCGTAATAATTGGTTATATTTGGCAATGCGGTCGGAACGGGATAAAGAACCCGTCTTGATTTGACCCGCAGAGGTTGCCACCGCTAAATCTGCAATGGTGCTGTCTTCGGTTTCGCCAGAACGATGAGAAATCACGCAGGTGTAACGCGCGCGTTTTGCCATTTCAATGGCTGCCAAAGTTTCCGTCAACGTCCCAATTTGATTGAGTTTAATCAAAATAGAATTTGCGATACCTTTATCGATACCTTCTTTCAAAATTTCGGTGTTGGTGACGAATAAGTCATCACCCACCAATTGCACTTTGCCGCCCAAACGTTGGGTTAATAAAGCCCAGCCTGTCCAGTCGCCTTCTGCCATTGCGTCTTCAATGGTGAGAATGGGGTATTGCGCCACCCATTTGGCTAAATATTCAGTGAATTCTTCAGCGGTCAGCAATTTCTTTTCTGAGGCTAAATCGTATTTGCCATCGCGATAAAATTCGGAGCTGGCAACGTCTAAGCCTAAATAAATATCAGAACCGACTTTAAAGCCTGCTTTTTCAATCGCTTGTAAAATCACTTCGATTGCGGCTTCATTGGAAGGTAAATCTGGCGCAAAACCGCCTTCATCGCCCACAGCGGTATTTAAACCCTTAGCATGTAACACACTTTTCAGCGCGTGAAACACTTCCGCGCCATAACGCACCGCTTCTTTGAAGCTGCTTGCGCCCACGGGCAGAATCATGAATTCTTGCATGTCTACGTTATTATCAGCATGTGCGCCGCCGTTGATGATGTTCATCATTGGGACAGGCATTTGCATCGCGCCCGCGCCGCCCAAATAACGGTACAAAGGCTGATTTAATTCAGCGGCGGCGGCTTTTGCGGCGGCTAAAGACACTGCGAGCATCGCATTTGCGCCTAAACGCCCTTTGTTAGGCGTGCCATCTAAATTAATTAAATAATTATCAATATCAACCTGTGCACTGACTTCAAAACCTAATAAATGACGTTGCATTTCAAGATTAATATTTTCAACCGCTTTGCTCACGCCTTTGCCCAAATAACGGGACTTGTCGCCATCACGCAGTTCTAAAGCTTCGCGAGAACCCGTTGACGCGCCTGAAGGGGCTGCCGCTCTGCCGACTTTGCCCGTGGCGGTGGTGACTTCGGCTTCTACCGTGGGGTTGCCGCGTGAATCTAAAATTTCCCGTCCATGTACTTTAACGATTTTTGACATCTTTGAATTTTCCTAAGTTAGAAAATTGGGGTTGTTATTTTGACTGCGCCCCTAAAAAATCCCCTGAAGGGGACTTAAAGACTAAATACTTATCTTTAGCCCAGGGGGTTGGGGGCGCATGATTAATTATTAATACTCTCTTCCAAAAAATCAGCGCGTTTCACGCAACTGTCTAATTCTTTCAGCAGGGTCAACAAGGCTTCAATTTTTCCCAAGGGAATTGAATTTGCACCATCACTCAAAGCTTGTTCAGGGTTGGGATGGGTTTCCATGAAAATGCCTGAAATCCCAGCCGCCACCGCAGCGCGGGCTAACACGGGCACAAATTCACGTTGTCCGCCTGAAGACGTGCCTTGACCCCCGGGTAATTGCACCGAATGCGTGGCATCGAAAACCACGGGGCAACCCGTTTCACGCATCACCGCCAAAGAACGCATGTCGGAAACCAGATTATTATACCCAAACATTGCGCCGCGTTCGCAGACCATAATTTGCTCGTTGCCGACAGCGCGCGCTTTAGCCACCACGTTTTGCATATCCCACGGGGCTAAAAACTGTCCTTTTTTGATATTGACTGGCAAACCTTGCCGCGCCACGTCTTGAATAAAATTGGTTTGGCGACATAAAAACGCAGGGGTTTGCAACACATCAACCACGCTGGCAACTTCGTTTAAAGGCGTGTCTTCATGCACATCGGTGAGCACGGGCACACCGATTTGTTCGCGCACTTTTGCAAGAATCTTTAAACCTTGTTCAATGCCGAAGCCGCGAAAACTTTGGTGCGAAGAACGGTTGGCTTTATCAAAAGAGGATTTATAAATAAAGGGAATCTGCAAACGGTCGGTGATTTCTTTCAAATAGCCTGCGGTGTCGAGGGCGAGCTGCTCGGATTCAATCACGCAAGTGCCCGCAATCAAAAATAAGGGGCGATTTAAGCCCGCTTCAAAATGGCATAATTTCACGCACAATATCCTATGTTTAACATGCAGCCCACATTACGAATTTTTTCTGACTTAAATGTAGGGTGTATAAGCATCGCGTCATACACCTTGCGATTTGAAACCTTGTACCGTCACACAGGTGTATGGCGGCTACGTCTTATACACCCTACGCGTTCTGCCAGCTCTACTCAAGACCTGCTAGGTTTCAAAAACCTAGCAGGTCTAAGCCTCGTGAGGCTTTAAACCGCTTGCCGAATCAACGTACCCACGCCTGCATCGGTAAAAATTTCCAATAACACCGCATGTTCAACCCGACCATCTACAATATGTACGCCGCCAACCCCCGCCGCCACTGCTTCCAGCGCGCAACGAATCTTGGGCAACATGCCGCCGTAAATTGTGCCATCGGCAATTAAATCTTGCACTTGGGAAGCGGATAAACCCGTCAACACATCGCCTTGTTTATTCAACACGCCGCTGGTATTGGTGAGCAACATCAACTTTTCAGCTTTCAGCACTTCTGCCAATTTGCCCGCGACTAAATCCGCATTGATATTATAAGACTGACCATCTTCGCCCACACCCACAGGCGCAATCACGGGAATAAAACCGCCTTTGATTAAAGTATCAATCACACTGGTATCAATGCTTTCCACTTCGCCCACATGCCCAATATCAATGATTTCAGGCACATTCATTTCAGGATTATTGCGGGTAAAGGTCAATTTACGCGCACGAATTAATTGCGCATCTTTGCCCGTCAAACCCACCGCACGCCCATCATGATTATTTAACAAAGTCACGATGTCGGTATTCACCAAACCACCCAGCACCATTTGCACCACATCCATTGTTTCGCTGTCGGTGATACGCATCCCTTCAAAAAATTCGCTTTGCTTGCCCAGACGATTCAATAAATTCCCAATTTGCGGGCCGCCGCCATGCACCACAATCGGATTCATGCCAACTAATTTCATCAGCACGATGTCGCGGGCGAAACTGCTTTTTAACGCCTCATCAGTCATCGCGTTGCCGCCGTATTTCACGACAAAGGTTTTGCCTGCAAAACGTTTGATATAAGGTAAGGCTTCTGTTAAAACATGAGCGATATTAACCGCAGCACTGGTGTTTAAAGTCATCGATTTTTCTCATCAGGGTGATTAGAAACTGCTAACATTATCGCATTAAAACCGAGCGTTTGTCTTATGGACATTATTCACTTTATACCCAATCACAGCCCACAACGGGTTCATGCCGTCAGCAGCATTCGCAGCGATGATTTTCTCTGGTTCGACTTCGAGCGTGCCGAAGCTAAAGACTGGGTGCAAACCGTCAATGAAATTATTGGCTGTGAAATTCACGAACACCATATCAACGACAGTTTAAACGACGCGCATCCGCCGTATTTTGACAGTTTGAATCCTTATGAAATGCTGATTGTGCAAAGCCTAGGCAATCATGACTGGCACAGCATGGAAACGCATCCTTTGGCGTTTTTTCTATTCGACCGTTTTCTGGTGACGATTCACACTGCGCCCCACGACCCGCTTAATCAATTCAAAACCCGCTTGTTATCAGGAGATAAACTGCCTGCAATGCACACTGCGCGTTTGCTGCATTTAATCTTAAATCTGATTATTAATCAGTTTTTAGAATTACGCGCTCCCCTTTCGGAACAATTTGACAGTTGGCGGGTCAAATTATTACGCCGCAATTTCCGAGAATGGAAGCAACTGTTAAATCAACAACGGCAACTGCGTCGGCTAGAATTTGTCTGTGAACAGCAAATGGACGCGCTGACCACATGGCGCGAAGAAACCCAGTTCAATTTTGATGATCATACCGCCGTGCGTTTTAATGATTTAAATGAGCATTTGCAGCGCGTATTGCGCCATGTACACAGCTTGCAAAAAGAAATTGAATTTCTAGTGCAATTGCAATTCTCAGTTTCCTCGGATTACACCAATAATGTCATGCGGATACTGACGATTTTCTCGGTGATTTTCTTGCCCTTAAATCTGATTGCGGGCATTTTCGGGATGAATTTCGAGCACATGCCGTTTTTACATAATACCGAAGGGGTATTGATAACCTTGTGTGGAATGCTGAGTTTATCGGCTTTGTTGTTATGGTTATTTAAACTCAACCGTTGGTTATAAACATGGAAGAAATTCAACGTGTTGCAGTGATTATTTTGAATTGGCAAGGCGCAACGGATACTTTAGCCTGTTTAGAAAGTTTACTCGCCCTCGATTATCCCAATAAAACGCTTATCGTCTGTGATAATGACTCTCAAGATGATTCAATTCAGCAAATTGGCGCGTGGGCGGCGGAAAATTTTCCCGAAACTGCACGCGCTACGCATTTAAATTTACCTTATGAATTGTCAGACACGCCTTTAGATTTTGTGCTGCTGAAAACGCCGCGTAATTTGGGTTTTGCGGGCGGCATGAATGTGGCGATGCGCTATGTGCAAGCGTGCAGCAGTTATCAAGCGGTGTGGCTGTTGAATAATGACACCCAAATTGTCCCCAACGCACTGACCGCTTTAGTGCATTGTGCCAATCGTCGCCCTGACGTGGGTTTGTGGGGCAGCACTTTGTTGGAATTGGACGCGCCTGAACAGGTGCAAGCGGCGGGCGGTTGTCGTTATCAGCCGTATTTGACCCGAATGCACAGTGTGGGCAAGGGCGAATCTTTGGCGAAAGTCATGGAATATCCTGAAGATTTACGGCTGGATTATATCAGCGGTGCCGCCTTGTTTATTCCGACGCGAGTTTTATACAAAGTTGGTTTTCTGAATGAAGAATATTTTTTATTTTACGAAGAGTTAGATTACACTCAACGCTTGAAACAGGCAGGGTTGCAAATTGCGTGGTGCAAAGCGAGCTGGGTTTATCATCAGGGCAGTGCCACCGTGGGCAATGTCAAAGCAGGGAATAAATCGAAATTGCAACGTGCGAATTATTATGAAAATTTGAGCACTTTGAAATACAGTGCCAATTTTTACCCGCGCAGTTTGTGGCTGATTGCCATCATGCGCTTTAGTTTGAAAGCAGTGGCGGTGTGCGCACGCGGTGATTTTTTCTTGTTAAAACCTTTGTGGCAAGCGTATCGGGATTTTTGGCGGGGGTTTAAAGAGGTCTGAACCACAATTTTCGCAATTTACACAATGAGCATAATTAAATACAAAATTATCATTGCGTTATATTGTGTTAATTTGGGTAATTATGTGAATTGTGGTTCAGACAAAAAACAAGGGAAATTCGTAGGTTGGGTTGCCAACGGCAACCCAACGAAAATAAAGAGAAAAATGTGATATTGGGATGGATTGGGGTTTGTGTTGGGTTGCTATCCGCAACCAAATGAAAACAAAGGAAAAATTTGATGCTTGGATGGATTGGGGTTAATGTTGGGTTGCCGTTGGCAACCCAACCTACGAAGCTCTGTAAGTATTGATATTAATTAAAACTTAACTTAATATATTTTCCCTTATTATTTTATTTTGGAGTATTTTAATGAAATCAATAAAATGGTTTTCATTAATGTCTTATTTCTGCTTTATGTTATCTCAAACTGTGAATGCAGAAACAGGAAAAACTTGGACTATTTTGGTCTATGGGCATGCTGACCACAATTTATCGTATTCTTTAATGCGTGACATGCTCGAAATGGAAAAAGTCGGCAGCGGCGAAGGTTTCAATATTGTGGTTCAAGCAGACTACGATGGACAAACAGCAGAAAAGTATAAAGGTTCATTCCGATACTTGATGCAAAAGACTAATCCACTTGAAGATGTACTCACGGTGAGAGGACAGCAACAGACCCTCAGTGTACCTGGAACAACACCCGTAGAAAAAAATCCTGAGCTGGATTTAGATAAATCAGATAATCTCAAAGATTTCATTCGTTGGGGTATTAAAAAGTACCCTGCTCAACGCTATGGATTGGTCTTTTGGGATCACGGTGGGCAATGGAAAGGCGGGTTTGGAGGAGACCATCAAGATGGGGCTGTCGCCAATCCATCAAGTATGAAAGTTGCTGAGATTGGTAAAGTTTTAAGTGAAATGCGTGGGGAATTAGGTTTAGGGAAGTTTGATTTTATTACTTTTGATACCTGCTTACTCGGAGGGGCGGAATTGCTTCCCGATATGCTTCCTCACACCGACACCTATATTGCAAATGCTGAAATTGATTTCGGCGATGGCTGGGATTATGCCGCTACCTTAGGCTGGTTAAAAGCAAATCCTAATGCAACGATGCGCACATTTGCAGAAGAAGAAGTCAAGCATTATCAAGCACATCATTCGGAGAGTGAAGCGGATAAACTGCTCAAAGCCCATGCTGCATTTGATTTAACCCAATACGCCCAGTATCAAAAAAGTGCCTTTCAATTTTTCCAAGCATTGAATGACACCAGTAACTGGTCTGTCATTCAACAGACTCGGGGTGAAACGACAAAATATTCTCTTTCAAGTCCTGCAAAGCTGAAAACGGATACGGATTATATTGATGTCGGTGAATTTGCAACCCGCTTGACGCAAACAGGTTTACCTGACAATGTCAAAGAAGCTGCACGTATTTTAACAGATTCTATCAATAAACTGATTATCTCTAAAGACTTGGGTACAGCACGCCAAACCTCGGGTGCATTTGGATTATCCATTTATTATCCACAAAAGGGATTAAATGATAACTACGTTAGTTATGATGAGTATTTAAAATTATCATTTATTAGTGAAACTATTGATAGTCTTTCCAATAAATGGGCTAGTTTACTGACCAGTATTAACAAAAGTGCTGAACAAAACACTGCGCCTGAATTGACAAACAGCACGCCTCCTGCGGCGACAATTGAGAATGAAACGACTGGACGTTCTAATTCTCAAGTCAGTGTCAACGATAACAACTTAGCAGCCTTAAGAACCTCTGTGATCAGCAAATCATTTGGTATCAATCAGCAGGCAATTCTTGAAAATGGACAGTTGACGTTACCCCTAGTTGAAATTGCAGGAGAGGGTGGAGAATATCCTTATTACCAAGCAAGCTTGATCAAGAATGCAGCAGGTACTTTTACGATTAAAGACCTGACACCTGCAACGAATGTTATTTCTGGTCTTGCCATTGCGAGCGTCTTCGATCCAAAAACATCGACTTTAGATATTCCCATTCTTAAAGTTGGCAATGAAACTCGCCAATTTAAGTTGACTTTTAAAGCAGAAACAAAGGAATTTACCTTGATTAGTGATCAAGCTGCTGAAATGGTTACTTATTTAGATGAGGTTTCTTATCGGAAGACAAGCACTGCAGGTGATTATGCTATTACATGGAATAAACAACAACTAACGCTGAAAGGCGGTAAGGGTACGAGCTTGCCTATTAGTGGTTTTCGTATTGATCCAGATAGTTCTTTACTAATGAGCACTGCCTTGTATTTACCCCCAGATAGCGATGATGTCAAGTTAGTCATGTTACAAATCGATACCGTGAAAAATAAAGTTATCGATGCCTTTGATGGGGAGTTATCTAATGGTGCTGCACCCAGAGGCTTACCTTTAAAAGCAGAAGGTTTATTATTACCTATTTACTATTCAGAAATTCGTACAAGTAAGCCCGCTGAAGAATGGCTCTCTACTAGCTTAATAGGTGATATTGATCCCCTCGTGATTCCCGCAAACGGAATTTCAGGACTCGCCTTGACAAATACGGTCGTTGCCAGTGGTTCATATTTGCTTGAAGTTGTTGCAGAAGATACCTTTGGTAAAACTAGTACTCCTCAATTGTTTAATATTTTAGTGCCTTAAACCTAAATATTAATCTTGCTAAGTACCAAATACTTTAGAAAAACCTCGTGTACTTCAAAGTATTTGGTATTTCATATGTGCTTTCTCGTTCCCGAACTCTGTTTCACAGCCATTAAGTTAAGCGTAGAGTCTCATATTCTCGTTAGCTGGTGCAGGTTTTTAACTTGCACCATAACGTTTCAGCTTGTTCTGACGTTCTCAAACGTTCCAGTCGGGGTTATAAATCCCGATCGACTAGGTTTTAACAGAAAACTCCTAACGCGTTTAAAAATCTTTAAAGAAGCCCCCAACCCCCTAAAGGGGGGGAGGGCTAAATCATTATCGTTATTTGATTTATAGAACATTAGGTTAAGCTACTTTTTACTTTTTCTTTTTGAGGCTGTTAGAAAAAACTCAGTAGGCTGTACACTTTTTCTTAAGAGC
>JBDLSS010000399.1:0-6697 GCA_039799345.1 Pseudomonadota bacterium | reverse complement strand
ATTCAGTGAATAACTGGCGTAAATTAAATGATAACAGCTCAATATACAACACGACTGTTATCCTGTTAAGAGACAATAACAAATCTCGAGAAATTCGTCAGCTTTGACATTAAGCTGAAATCGTGCTGATAACGCGCCGTATTATTATAAACCGAGGTCATTATAAGCTCTAATCAGGGTAAACCCCGAATGTGAAAATTGCTGATATACTGATTATAAAATTAAAACAGCAGACTGTTTTAACAGAAATGGCGATTTTAATCGCTTTGTTCTATAACCCTTGGAGCGTTTTATCTTGAAAATTAAACCCGTCTTATTAAGCCTCAGTATTGCAGCATTATTGAGTGGTTGCGCTAGCACAGGTTCTACCGTGGATACCTTGTCAGGTATTCCCGGCTTATCTTCTGCTATGGGCAGCACTGATTCAGTCAGCTCAAATGGTGGCGCAAGTATTAACCTGATTGACATCGATGCTTTTGACAAAGAATTATCTAGTTCAATGTCCAGTAGCTTGGAAAAAATCGAAGTAACTTCTGCCCGTCAACTGCAAATGGATCAAGTGCCAGAACGCTTAAAAAAATGGTTAAGCGTTGTCAGCAATTATAAAGGCAAGGTTGACGTTGAACCTAAATCCCGCACTTTATCTTTAACCGCCATTGCAACCGTGGTTGCACCGATTGCTTACAGCTATTTAAAAGAGCAATTAACTTATTTACCTGCCAAGAATTATAATGCAACTTTGTATTATACGCCTGCCACCAACATCTTGGAAAAGGTGGTGTTCACACGCAAAGCGAATGCGCCAGCCGCTCCCACCACAGGTGCAGGTACGTTAATCCAAAAATTACCGTCGTTACTGCCATAAGTTTTACAAACTTTGCCGCGTCTTTATTCATAAGGCGCGGTTGTATTGTACCTATTCTAAAAATCGACTTCAAACTGTGCGACGACAGGCGCGTGGTCTGAAGGACGCTCCCAAGTACGCGGCACTAAATCGGTCGCGCATTGCGTGCAGTTTTTTGCCAAGGTGCTATTGGCTAAAATCAGGTCGATTCGTACCCCTAAATTGCGTCGAAATGCCGCCGCTCGATAATCCCACCAGCTATAACTTTTAGCGGGTTGCGGAAAACATTGAAACACATCCTGCATTCCTAAATCATAAATCGCTTGTAAACTGTTGCGCACGGTTTTGTGGGTTAAAATGCCATCGCGATAAGCATCAGGATCGCACACATCTTCATCGTGGGGTGCAATGTTAAAATCCCCGAGCAAGATCACTTTTGGATAAGTTTTTAAACTATCCATCAGCAACATTTGTAAATGCGACAACCATTCTAATTTATATGTAAATTTTTCTGAACCGACTTCGCTGCCATTGGGAATATACACATTAATCACCCGCAAATCACCATAAGTGACAGCCAATAGACGGCGTTGTGGGTCAGTATAATGGGGGAAGTCGGTTTGTATTTCTGAACCTTGCACACGGCTTAATAATGCCACCCCGTTATAAGTTTTTTGCCCTGCAAAGGTACAGTGATAACCTGCTGTATGAAGTTCTGCCTGTGGAAATACTTCATCAATCACTTTAGTTTCTTGGAGCGCGATAATATCCACTTGTTGCAGTTTAAGCCATGCTAAGAGTTGGGGTAAACGGACTCTCAGTGAGTTTACGTTCCATGTGGCAATTTTTAACATGTTTGACCGTGAGGATTATTAAAAATGGCATTATATCGTGCTGGCATCTTGAAAAGATAAAAATTAAAGATGAATTTGATAATTTAAACTGATGCGTTAACCTAAGTTCGGGATAAGAAAACTGTTTCGGCTGTGACGAGTTTATTGTCAGAATCAGGATTGACAGGATTAAAGGATTTTCAGAATTAAAAAAACTTTTTTCAACATGATGCGTTCATCCTGCTTAATTCGGATAATCCTGTGAATCCTGATTCAGACAATCTTTGCAACTTTTTAACAAACTGGCAGGTTAGTTAATATTTATATCAAACCGACAAAGGCTTGAACTTCTACCCAATCTCCTTGTGCGACATCACCTTGTGTGCGCGGCAATATAATAAAACAATTTGCTTCACTCATTGAACGTAATATGCCAGAACCTTGTTCACTGCTACATTGTACTTGCCATTCGCCGCTTTCCGATTTTTTAAAATGGGCGCGGATAAATTCTGTGCGCCCCGGTTTTTTTTTAAATGCCGACAGGCTGCGGGCTTTGAACAATAAAGTTTCAGATGTGCTGCCCTGCATCTTGCGTAAAGCAGGCTGCACAAATTGATAAAACGTTACCATTACTGCGACTGGATTGCCCGGTAAACCAAAAAAAACCCGTCCTTGCATCGTGCCAAATGTCAAAGGTCTGCCCGGTTTCATCGCAATTTTCCAGAAATTAATTTGTCCCAGTTCGCTGAACACTTGTTTGGTGACATCGGCATCCCCAACTGATACCCCGCCAGAACTGATAATCACATCGGCTTGGGCAGCGGCGGAACTTAACACCTGTTGCAAGGATTCGCGTTGGTCACGCACCACGCCCATGTCTAAAATTTCGACTCCAAGCCGTTGCAACATAGCAAATAACGTATAACGATTACTGTCATATATTTGCCCCATGCCCAGCGTTTGTCCGACAGAACATAATTCATCGCCTGTGGAAAAAAAGGCAACCCGTAAACGGCGTTTTACCTGTACTTCAACAATGCCTAAGGATGCCAACACGCCTAATTGCGCTGGGTTTAAATACGCGCCCGCTTCCAGTACCACTTGTCCCAGTGCCACATCTTCACCAGCTTGTCGCACATTTTGTCCTGCTTTTTCGCCTGCCATGAAGCGAATTTGTGCGCCACTAATTTCGACGCGCTCTTGCATCAGTACCGTGTCCGTGCCCAAGGGCATGACTGCGCCCGTCATAATACGTACGCATTGCCCCCGCGCAACCATACCCGCAAAACTTTTTCCCGCCCACGCACTGCCAATCACTGCTAAAGTTTGCATGCCTGTTGTGGGTAAATCTGCGGCTGCAATTGCGTAACCATCCATTGCAGCATTGACATGGGCAGGCACGTTGCTGGGTGAAATAATCGACGCAGCTAAAACTCGTCCCAAAGCATCGCGTAAGGGTAAATATTCGCAAGTTGTTATTACGGGTAACAGGGTTTGAATCCGCTGTGAGGCTTCTTCAACGCTTAAGCTGTCTGGCTCGCTGGAATCTACGCAACTGGCTTGAGTTTGAATGATATTCATAGTGATGTGGCTCGGGATTAATGGGTGTCTATACTCGGTTGATTTAAGATTTCGGTAGAGGAGAAAAGAGGCTTGTTTTAAGAGCTTGCATTACAACTCGCACCCGCTAATTTCCCCCACCAACTCCACCGTTTCCACACTCACCGTCACTATTCTCATGATTAATTTGATGATATAACTCTTATCGTTGAGATTATTCGGGTCATTGGTGATGCCGCTGCGTTTGTCGGTGCTGATTTGGTACTGGTCAATTATCCAATCCAGAGCCGAGCGATTGCCCAATTTATATTCCAAGGCTTCGGGAGGAATGCCGCTTAAAGTGAGGCTGTCATTGTATTTAATCACAGTTTTTTCTTTGTTAAAACGCATTTTTTTGACACGCCAATCAATTTCCCCATTACTTTGAATTTGCAGTGGATATTCTTTTTTGGTTTCGTAATTTACGTGCAAGTCTGCCAGTTTTTTGCCTACGTGGCTAAGTTTCCAGAATTCTTTAAATTTTGGAATTCTGGGCAGTTCGCGTTTTAAGTTGGCAGTGTATTTGTCGCGATAGCCTTGATGATGCAGCAAGCTGTAAACATAATAGAAAATATCCCATTTACTAATATTTTCATCAGCATAGTGGTTTTGATAGTCTTTTAATGCCCAATCAGTGAGATTTTCTTGGCGATGGCTGCCGTCTTCGTTGTAAATGTAGAAGGGGAAAGATTGTTGTGGATCACCGTAAAAGTTTAAATCGGGAATATGATTTGAGATAACAACAGCAAAACCTTTTCTACCATACCCACCTGAACAGATAATTTTATTTTCTTGTTCAGTTTCTGAATTTTGGAAAATGTTAGGAAATTGATAAACTTCTTCGTTCATTACTCTGTCAAAAAACAAGAATTTTTTAGTAAATGGGCGATAAAGAGAAGTTCTTATTTTTTCATCTTTAAACTCAGCAAATTTACCGCGTTTTAAATCTAACTTTAAATCACGACTCCAACTCAGTTTAGCCTCATCATAAGTGACAAAATCATCAATATTCTGAGCTGTTTCTAAACGAGAATATTTAAAAACATGTTCATTATAATTTTCAATAGCTAAACGCATATTTTTAGCAAGTTCTTCAGCATTGAAATTATAAACCCAAGCATCACGATTTGTTTTCACGCCATTGCTATAAGTTTTAAAAATCACGCCTTGTGCTTGATTTTCAGTGCCTTTACCTTCTTTTGAACCAATAGGTGTAAAAGTATTAAAATCCGCTTCTAAACCATAGGTCAGCCAATTATTTTTAATATCAGGAAAAATACGTTTCAAATCAATATTAAAAATATGCTGTTTTGCTTCCAAAAACCATAACTTTTGTTCTTTGCTCAAATTTCTTTCAATGCGAGCGTAATAGATTTCAGCTTTTTTGATTTTCATACAATGTCTTTTTCTACTTAGCTGGTGCAGATTTGTCACCTGCACCGTAACGTTTTAGCTTGTTCTGATGTTCTCAAACATTATGGTCGGGGTTACAAGCCCCGACTGGCTAGGTTTAAGATTTTCATCGGGGTTGGGACTTCTAAATACTGTGCAAAGCATCCACCAAACGCAACACCGGCACAATTTCTAAATCGCCCATTGGCTCGCGTGGCGCATTGGCTTTGGGCACGATGGCGCGTTTAAAACCATGTTTTGCTGCTTCCCGCAAACGTTCCAAACCATTGGGCACGGGACGAATTTCTCCCGCCAGCCCCACTTCCCCAAAAACCACCAATTCCCGAGGCAAGGGCGCATTTCGCAAACTGGATAAAATTGCGAGCAATACCGCCAAATCCGCCCCCGTTTCATTGACGCGCACACCACCGACCACATTAATAAACACATCTTGATCATAAGTAACCACGCCGCCATGCCGATGCAGCACTGCCAACAACATCGCCAAACGATTTTGGTCTAAACCCACCGTCACCCGCCGCGAATTCGGGCTGTGCGATTCATCGACCAAAGCCTGCATTTCCACCAACATCGGGCGACTGCCCTCGCGCGTCACCATAATCACACTGCCTGCAACTTCTTCCTCGTGGCGCGATAAAAATATCGCAGAAGGATTATTGACTTCACGCAACCCACGGTCGGTCATGGTGAACACACCCAATTCGTTCACCGCCCCGAAACGATTTTTAAACGCCCGCAACACCCGAAAACGGCTGCTGTTGTCGCCTTCAAAATACAGCACGGTGTCAACCATGTGTTCTAAAACTCGCGGGCCTGCCAGCGAACCATCTTTAGTCACATGTCCGACTAAAAAAATCGCCGTATTGGTTTGTTTGGAAAAACGCACCAATTGAGCCGCACTTTCACGCACTTGGGCGACAGAACCGGGCGCGGATTGCAAACTTTCGGTGTACACGCTTTGAATCGAGTCGATGACAATCACGCGCGGTTTTTCTTTTTGCGCGGTTTGTAAAATGCGTTCAATCTGGGTTTCGGTGAGCAATTTCACCTTGTGCACGTCTAGCCCCAAGCGATGGGCGCGTAAACTCACTTGTTGCGGCGATTCTTCCCCCGTCACATACAAGGGATTTTGTTCGCTCTGGTGACTCATCGCTGACAGCGTTTGAATTAATAATGTCGATTTTCCAATCCCCGGATCGCCGCCAATCAGCACCACCGAACCTGAAACTAAACCCCCACCCAGCACGCGGTCTAATTCACTCAAACCGCTTAAACTGCGACTTTCTTCACGGGCTTCGACACTGTCTAGCAGACAAACGCCTGCTTGTGCGCCTGCATAATTGGTAAAACGTGCCGCATTCCGCACCGTGCTCGAAGGTGGTTCAGCAATGCCTTCAATTAAACTATTCCATTCGCCACAATCGGGACACTGCCCCATCCATTTGGGCGACATTGCGCCACATTTTTGGCAGTTGTAAACGGTTTTATTTTTACTTGCCATGATTTAATCACGCGGCCAATCGCTGAAAGGAAAAGGTTTTTCGTCGGTGTTATAAGTCAAATAACTCACCACATCATAGACATAAATGCTGAGACTGCGCCCAAATTGCAGCAATTGCTCGTTCAACTTTCCCGTACCCAACACCGAGCCAAATTGAATCGCCACCACTGCCAACACCAGATAAATCCCAACGTAATAAAAAAATAAGATAAACATCAACATAGTGATGCCACGCGCCCAAAATTGTCCAAAATTAAACATATTTTTTAACATTACTTTTAACCGTCCCTGATAAATGTGCATTCATTCTACGAATTAGCTGGAATAAATTTCAGTCTACACCAAATTTTATAATACCGTCATGGCTCGCTTGTTGCTTAAATTATTAAGGGCTAATAAAATGATTTATTAATTTAATAAAAAGCATTCTATAAATTTTAATCATTAAATTCAATTAGTTTTTGTTAAATATGCCTGTTAAATTAAAAATAATTAAAATTATTAATT
>JBDLSS010000398.1:0-3629 GCA_039799345.1 Pseudomonadota bacterium | reverse complement strand
AATTTGGCGTGGGAAATTGCCTTGTACCACGACGGCTTCAACATAACGTTGGCGCACACCATTCAGTGACACTTCATCTAAAGAGACGGTGTAAGCCGCCGCAACGCCCGAAGCTGTCGATACATTGACGATGCCATTGTGGTGTTTTTTGTAATCCAATCCCAAGGCACTGGCGTGAGATTCATTCATTGCTACATCACTTGCACCCGTATCAACAATCACTTCTATCGAATGTCCATTGAGTTTTGCCGTGGTAATATACATGCCTTGAGAATTGGGAAAAATGCGTATGCTGGCAGTTTCTGGGGCGGGAGGGGCTACATTGCTGAGTGGTGCATTTAGCCCATAACTGACTTGTTTACCTTCAATTTCTAAAACTGCCGTTTCGCTGTCGGCAGAAATTAGTTTAACTCCTTCAGAACTGCTTTGCCCAACAGCAAGCCGTTGATAACGTCCACCAATCATCACCACAATATTATCTTGTGATAAAGCGACCACATAAATACTTTTGGTAAATACTGCTGAGCTGGGTGTGGAAGTTAGGCATAATCCAATTAAACCCAGTGTGCGAATATGGCGGGAAAAAATACGCACCAGCCTGTGAACAGAGGCAGAAGAAAACACGGGGAATGAGGTGTAATTCAAGGGAGAGACTGCTAAAAATCATGGATTGTGAGATTAAGCATAAACAGCATTTCATGAAATGTACAGTTTTTTCTCAAGGGAATCGCTTTGAATTTTTAGCCTTATTTTCAAAGCTTATTTGAATCAGAATTCACAGGATTAATACCTGATACATTCCTCATTCCAAAACGGAGTTTGGGAATGTCTGCAAGTCAAGCTCTGCTTGACGATTCGGAAAAGCTACAACATTTTTTCATTTCAAAATCTGAGGACAAAATAACTGTACTGTATTGTCAAGAGGAGCTTGACCGACAGGCAAATCAAATAGTTATCGATTCAACTGCGTAACTCCTACGATTTTAAAAAGTTATGATAATAAGTTCAAGTAAAATACTATCTGTAACTTATTAATTTTAATTGATAATGGCTAGCATTGCTTAACATTTGTCTGATCATGATTTTTCAAACCCAGCGGTGTAAGATAGTCAGTGACACAATTTTCTGTCTTCACCACACACTGAATCAATAAAAATTATGGAAGACATCAGCACACTCCCCCCCAGTTTACAAATTGAAGTTCAGCGTTTTTGGCATACGTTTCTGGAAAACGCCACGCCCGAAGAACAACAAACTTTACAAGATTCACCCGAAATTTTCGCGAGCCTGCCCAAAGTTTGGGCGTGCAGCATTTTTGTCGCCAAAAATTGCGCCCAACGCCCTGCCCGACTTAGTGCATTGTGTGCCGATTTATTAAATCCGCACTGCGATTATGCCGCCAGCTTACAACGCGTATTAGCCGAGGTGAAAGACGAAGCCGAATTATCGCGGGTATTACGCAATTATCGCCTGCATCACATGTTACGCATTGCGTGGCGCGACTTGGCAGGCTGGGCCAATTTAGAAGAAAGTCTCGCCAACTTATCCATGCTCGCCGATGTACTGATTGATGGTGCATTGCACTGGCTTTACGCAAACTTGGCGCAACAATGGGGCACGCCTTGCGATGACAAAGGCAATCCACAAGCTTTAGTGGTGCTCGGCATGGGCAAATTGGGTGGGCAAGAACTCAATTTTTCCTCCGACATCGATTTAATTTTTGCCTATCCAGAAGCGGGCGAAACTCAAGGCAAACCGCGCTCGCGCAGCAACCAAGAATTTTTCCTGCGTTTGGGACAACAAATTATTAACAGCCTAAACTCAATAACCGCCGATGGTTTTGTGTATCGCGTGGATATGCGCTTGCGTCCTTTTGGCGACAGTGGCCCTTTAGCCATCAGTTTTGACGCGATGGAAGAATATTATCAATTGCACGCCCGCGATTGGGAACGTTATGCCTTGGTGAAAGCGCGAATTGTCGCAGGCGACAAGGCGGCAGGGGAAAAATTGCTCAATGATTTACGCCCTTTCATTTATCGGCGTTATTTAGATTTTAACGCCTTTGAAGCCTTACGCACCATGAAAGCCTTAATTGACCAAGAAACCCGCCGCAAAGGTTTAGCGAATAATATTAAATTAGGCGCGGGTGGGATTCGTGAAGTGGAATTCACTTGTCAGGCTTTTCAATTAATTCGCGGTGGGCGGCAACCTGCTTTACAAGAACGCCATTTATTGAAAGTTTTGAAACTTCTGCAAAGCTATGATTTATTACCCATTGACGCAGTGGAAAGTCTCGAAAAAGCTTATTGTTTCCTGCGGATGACTGAAAACCGTTTGCAAGCGATTGAAGACCGTCAAACCCAAACTTTGCCTGATGATGAATTAAATCGCACTCGTTTAGCGTTTAGCATGGATTTTGAAAGCTGGGAAACTTTTTTAGCGGCTTTGGAGTTTCATCAAAATGCGGTGATAGAACAATTTAAACAAGTGATTAGCCCGATTGATGAAACCCCTAGCACACAACATGATGTCCCAAAAATTTGGGAAAGTTTATGGCTACATCAGCTTAATGAGCGAGAAGTTGCACTACAAGTGTTACAAGAAGCTGATTTTTCCGATTCTAGTTTTGTCTTAACCCAATTACAAAAATTAGCACAATCACACAGCGTGCAAAAACTCACGGGACGCGGTCGGGAACGAGTCGATAAAATTATTCCTTTGCTGTTAGCAGCAATTTGTGAGGAATCAAGTTCAAAAGAACAAGTTTTAGAACGCGCCCTGAAATTTATCGAAGCAATCGCACAACGCAGTGTTTATTTAGCCTTGTTGTTGGAACGCCCACAGGTGTTGAAACAATTGGTGCATTTGTGCGGTGAAAGTGCGTGGATTGCGGAGCAACTTACTCGTTACCCCTTGTTATTAGATGAATTATTAGACCCACGGCGTTTATATGACCCGCTAAAACCTGAGCAGTTAGACAATGCCTTGCAGGCACAAATTGCCCATGTGCCCAATGACGATGTCGAACTGCAAATGGATTGTTTGCGCCAGTTCAAACGCGCTTATGTGTTGCATGTGGCGGCTTCGGAGGTGTCGGGCAATTTGATTGTGGAAGTCACTAGCGATTATTTGGCGGCGTTGGCGGATACATTGATGCGCCGCGCTTTGAGCATGGCGTGGGATTATTTAAGCCCGCGTCACGGCATTCCATTTTGTCAGGATGGGGAAAATCGGCGGGCGGCGGGCTTTTGTATTGTGGCCTATGGCAAGGCGGGCGGGATTGAGTTGAGTTACAGCTCGGATTTGGACATTGTGTTTTTACACAACAGTCGCGGCAACGAACAGCAAACTGATGGCGAAAAAACTGTAGATAATCATGTGTTTTTCGCACGTTTGGCACAACGCATTATTCATATTTTGACCGCGAATACTTCGGCGGGCAGTTTGTACGAAGTGGATCAGCGTTTACGCCCCGGCGGCACTTCAGGTTTATTGGTCAGCAGTTTTGATGCGTTTTCCGATTATCAGCAGAAAACCGCGTGGACTTGGGAACATCAGGCTTTGGTGCGGGCGCGGGTGGTAGCGGGCGATGCCGCTTGTATTCAGGAATTTGAAAGCATTCGGCGGGC
>JBDLSS010000397.1:0-4516 GCA_039799345.1 Pseudomonadota bacterium | reverse complement strand
CTAGCCATAGACCCCGCAGAACGCCATGTTCCATAATTGCCTGTTGTGCATATTCAGAACAACTGGGATAAAAACGGCAACTTGCAATGAGGAAGGGGCTAAGCAACAAACGGTAGCCTTGAATGATTAAGACGAAGATTTTCCGCATCGTTTGATGACTCTTGTCCAATGCTGGGCTAAAGAGTGGAGAAGGATCGCATTATCAGTGATGGGTGCGTCCTCTCTTGCCAATACGACGCAATCCAAACCTGCTAAGCGATGCTGATGCAGGCGAAAACTTTCCCGCGATAAACGTTTTATACGATTTCGCATCACCGAGAGTTTCACTCGTTTTTTGCTAATCGCTAAACCCAAACGGGCAAGCATTTGGGCGTTAGGACGCGCTAATACGGTAAAGTAGCGATCCACAGATTTAGAGGGTTTAGCAAAAACCTGTTGGAAGTCAGCCGCTTTTCGCAGGCGTTGAGACTGCTTAAACGGACAAGAGAGACACATGCCACATCATGCGCTTAAGCGCGCTCTTCCTTTGGCGCGACGTGCGCTTAATACCAAGCGACCACCTTTGGTCTTCATACGTGCACGAAAACCGTGGCGACGTTTACGAACTAATACACTGGGTTGAAAGGTTCTTTTCATGTTTGCTCACCGCTGGATTTATATCAAACGAAACATAATAGTATTTTACCCCTGTAGTTGTCAAGGACGTGATTTCACAGAAATTTTTACGCGCTGTTCACGTCCCAAAACTGCTGCTTTTTGTTGAGAAAATATGCACTCAATTTTCAAAAAAAAGCGGTTTTGCAACTACTGCAGCCACAGGGAAAGGATGGCGTTTTCGCGGCGCAATTGTAACATGTTTCAATCCACACTCGATCTGTCGAGTGAAAAAGCCATCGACAGGTCGGTGGCTCGCCTCTCCGCAAACGAAGAGCTTATTAAAAATAATAACATGCTAACCCGTGTTGGCACAATTCAACTATCCTCCTGAAGGGGTGGTTCTTGTCCACACTTTAGAATTTCAATCCATTCGCTGCTGCCGATTAAACTCATGCCTTCTCAATAATTGCTGATTTTCGCGCCGTCATATGCATTGGTTTTACCGATAACCGCCTGAATTGTTAAAGGCTTACCTTTACGTAAAATCTGAATTTCGACAGTATCACCGACACCC
Source organism: Pseudomonadota bacterium (assembly GCA_039799345.1). Classification (GTDB taxonomy): domain Bacteria; phylum Pseudomonadota; class Gammaproteobacteria; order Beggiatoales; family Beggiatoaceae; genus JAQTYU01. Next base: position 3,345 of record JBDLSS010000397.1, on the reverse strand, counting down.
AACAAACCAATCCGATTACGCGCGCTAGCAACGCTGGTGACAGGTTGGCGATCCATGCTGAGAATAATATCACCCGATTGTAGCCCCGCCTGTTGTGCGGGCGAACCTTGTTCAATCCGTGCAACCACAACCCCTTGTTGGTCACGTAAACCGAAAGCCTGCGCCAATTCGGGGCTTAAATTTTGTAATTGCATCCCGAGCGAGCCGCGCTGCACTTTGCCGTGGGTATTAAGTTGATTCACAATTTTATTCGCCATGTTCATCGGAATTGCGAAACCGATGCCGACATTGCCGCTGCCCCCATTGGGGGACAAAATCGCAGTGTTAATTCCAACCAACTCGCCACGTAAATTCACCAACGCGCCGCCTGAATTACCTAGGTTAATCGATGCGTCGGTTTGAATAAAATCTTCATAGCCTTCAATCCCTAAGCCGCTGCGCCCTAACGCACTGACAATGCCTGAAGTCACAGTTTGTCCCAAACCGAAAGGGTTGCCGATTGCCACCACAAAATCCCCGACGCGCAATTTATCCGAGTTCGCCAAAGGTAACGCGCTTAAACGCTCGGCTTTGATTTTAATCACCGCAATGTCGGTATCGGCATCTGCGCCAATCAATTGGGCATTGAAACTGCGCCCGTCGCGCAAGGTGACGCTGATTTCATCGGCTTTGGCAATCACGTGGCTGTTGGTGACCACGAGTCCTTCTCGCGCATTGATAATCACGCCTGAGCCTAAACTTTGGCTTTGACGTTCACGCGGTTGGTCGGGCAATTGGAAAAAACGGCGGAAAAATGGGTCGTTTAATAAGGGGTTTTCTTGGACGCGAATCCGTGTGCGAGTGGAAATATTCACCACGGCGGGGGTGACGTTTTCCAACATTGGGGCGAGACTGGGTAAAGCTTGCCCATCGACACTGGCGGGAAGGGCTGCATCGCTTGGCACTGCGCTGAATGGCAGTAACAGTGCCAAACCTTGGATGAGGAGTTTTTGTAGTTTTTTCATGGCTTATCCTATTTAACAGGCTGACTGCTTGTTTAATAGGGTAAGTTTTGGGAATTTCTAGGGTGAGGGGAATACTGAGATTTAAAACTTGTCAGAATCAGGACTTACAGGATTATCCGAATTAAACAGGATTAACCCTCGATGATAAAGTTAAATTTTATCTTTAATTCTGAGAATCCTTTAATCCTGTAAATCCTGATTCAGACAAGCTAATTCTTTATTTCTTCAAAAAATCTAACATTGATCTTAAGTCTTCAATTTGTTGCTTTAACAAGGTAATTTCTTTATCTTTTTGTTCAACCATAAATTTATATTTTTCTAATGAACTAGCATAACTATCTTGAATAATTTGGAAGTTATTATCTTGAGAGGTAATAAAAACCGTTTTATCGTCAAAATTCATTAAATCTTTTAATTCTACTCCTAATGCAGTTGCAATTTTCTCCAAACGAGGATTTTGCAACTTAGTTTTACCTTGTTCAATTTTGGCATAACCACTTTCTGACATATTGAGTTTCTCCGCCATTTCTTCTTGATTTAAGCCTTTAAGATTTCTTATAAAACCAATCTTTTCATGAAGGCGCATACAACTACCTTTCTTAGGTGAGTTAGAGTGACAAATTGGGTGAGGAACTGGAAGGTTAATGAGTTTAGTATAACGACAGTTTCTTTTTAGCTCAATATTTTTAGGGAGGTTTTTTATGAGAAAAGTTAATTTGTTATCAAGCGCGATTGTGCTCGCCTTAAGCACACAAGTTACTGTGGCGGCTGATTATTTACTCGATGCCAGCACACTATCTGTCGGATCAACCGTAGGTGAAAACTTAACTGTCAAGGAAGGTTGTCTCGATACCACGAAAACCTCTTGCACCGAGAAGTATAAATGGTTGACTGCTACTTCTGCAATCAAAATCGGTAATTTACAAGTGGTTGGCGAACTTAAAGGTAATTTTGAAATTATCGTTACATTGGATGCTGGCGGCGATCCCAAAAGTATCAAGCTGTTAACTACTGACAATAAAGGCATTTCTTTGTCTGTAAAGTACGTTAATGGCGATTGGGTTCTTGAATCAAACGGTGTTGGAACTGGTTCAGCGTATGGTTTTAGTGGTTGGAAGGGAGGGGATGCCTTTAACGAATTAAAACTGACCGTACAGCAAGGAGCAACAGAAAGTATTGTTAAGGCGTACATTAATGGTGTTCCATTTAATGATTCCAGCAGTGTTGTTAAATTCGATAAAGCTCAAGTATTCAGTCGTGTGGCATTTGAAGGGTTTACCACGAATGATCGCCTGATTGATATAAAAATACGCGGTATTTCAACGGTTTCTTCTTGCACGGGAGGAAGTTCTACGACAACGCCTGTTTCTGGAACAACAAATACGGGTAATTTACCACAAATTTCCGCAAATATGGATATAACCATCCCTCGCGGCTTGTATTCTCAAAGTGCAGGCATTTTTACACCTGCGGGTTCAATCCCCATTTGGGCGAATTTGAAATATGTTCCTCAAGGTGGACAACATTTCTGGACTTTAACGAATGCAGGTGTGCTTCCTTAACGCACCATGTCCTAGCGGGTCGGGGTTTGTAACCCCGACTGGAACGTTTGAGAACCTCAGAACAAACTGAAACGTTTTCCTCGCTTCCAAACGCTGTTTCAATGGTTGGCTTGACTGATTGCCCAACCCACTCAGTTATACCCCCATTTTCCAAACTGAACTTGATATTCAGATTCACCCTTGAACGTCTGAAAAAACAAAAACTCAGGCGCGAAATCCAATTCATTCGACCAGCACAACGTACCCGATTGCAATTTGAATTGCTTAAAATAGGACTCATCACGCAAGTCCTGAAAAATTGGGCGAGAGTCTTGAAAAATAAAGGGCTGAAAATCTAAAATTCCCTGTTTATCATTATTGAAGGTTAAGGCAATTTTGAAATTATCTACATATTCAGCATTGGAAATATGAAACATAGTTTTATACCAAAGGAGAAATCTTGTGAAACTTGCCTGTGGCGCGAATACTTTCCCAATTTGCTAGCAGTTCATCCTGATGTTCAGCAGCCCATTCAACCCTAGCTGGTCGGGGTTTGTAACCCCGACTGGAACATTTGAGAACGTTAGAATAAGCTGAAACGTTACGGTGCAGGTTACAAACCTGCACCAGCAAACGGTTTTTTTGTCTGAACCACAATTCGCACAATTAACATAATTACCACAATTAAACTTCAAATTATTTTTAATTGTGTAAATTGAGGTAATTATGTAAATTGTGGTTCAGACACCCCACAGGACACCCCCATGAGCAAATCAAAACTCGCCCTACTCACCCTCATC
>JBDLSS010000396.1:0-2637 GCA_039799345.1 Pseudomonadota bacterium | reverse complement strand
GGCGATGGGCGGGCGCAATAGTTTGTATGCAAGTGTGGATTTAGAAAAAATTTTGGAAATGTTTCCACGTTTGAAAGAGCGTTTTAAACAGCGGGCGGGCACTTTGTCGGGTGGCGAACAGCAAATGTTAGCCATTGGACGGGCGTTGATGAGTCGTCCACAATTATTATTATTGGATGAACCCAGTTTAGGACTAGCACCACTGATTGTTAAACAACTATTTGAAATTTTGGAAGAAATTGCGAATCAAGGCATGACGATTTTTCTGGTTGAACAAAATGCAAATCATGCGTTAAAGCTGGCGGATCGGGCGTATGTCTTAGTCAATGGTCAGATTGAATTAAGTGGAACGGGTGCGGAATTATTAGATAATCCTGAGGTAAAACGCGCATATTTGGGGGGATTATGAGTGTATTGATATTCTGAATTAGGATTTACAGGATTAATGCCTATTTTTGGAAAATACTGAGCTTTTTAATTTAGAAGTTAAGCAGTTGAAACATTAAGTTTTTATTTATAATGAGTTAGTATTATGTGCTGTAAAAATATATTTTTATTAAAATCAAGTTTTTATCTATTAAACTGCGTAACTCATAACGAAGTAGATATTACCCATCCTACACCAATATGAAAATAATGAGAAATATCCCCCTAAATATTATAATTATAAAACTGGGGGGTAGTCTTTTAACTACACCCCATTTAAATTCTTGGTTAAATATACTTTCTACTCAACAAAATATGATTCTTATTGCAGGTGGCGGCGTATTTGCAGACAGCGTGCGCACTGCCCAGCAATTATGCCCCTTTTCAGAACAAGCGGCACATGAAATGGCATTGCTGGCGATGAGTCAATATGCCCTATTATTACAAGATATTTGTAAAAAATTACAGCCATTTTCAAATTTTGAAGAATTAGCAAAAATTTTAGAAGAAAAACAAGTCATTCCGATTTGGCATCCGACAAAATTATGTATGGAATATGCGGGAGAAATAGCGGTTTCTTGGCAAATGACTTCTGACAGTTTGGCGGCGTGGCTTGCGAAAAAAATCGGGGCAAAGCATTTGATTTTAATCAAATCTGCGCCTTGCCCCGTCGAATTTAGCCTTGAAACTTTAGTTGCCCAAGGTTTGGTTGATGAACTGTTTCCCCACTATGCCGCTGCTTTGAATATCCGCTTATTTTCACAGGAGGAATTTGTGCGCTGTGGGGAATATTTAAATACTTCCCCCTTTTTTAAAGGGGAAAGTTAAACATTACGCTGTCGTTTTCTCCAAGCGTTTCCGCATAAACGCATAATACATCACGGGAATAATCACCAACGTCAGCACGGTAGAAACCAAAATTCCAAAGATTAAGGACACTGCCAAACCGCTGAAAATAGGGTCATCGATGATGAACAATGCGCCCAACATCGCTGCCAAGCCTGTGAGAATAATCGGTTTTGCCCGCACTGCGCCCGAAATCACCACCGCATCTTGGAACGGAATGCCTTCGTCAACTTGTTGATTAATAAAATCAACCAGCAAAATTGAGTTACGCACAATAATTCCCGCCAAGGCAATCATCCCAATCATGGAAGTGGCGGTAAATTGCGCCCCCATAATCGCGTGTCCCGGCATCACCCCGATAATCGTCAGCGGAATCGGAGCCATAATAATCACAGGCACTAAATACGAGCGGAATTGTGCAACCACCAACAGGTAAATCAGAATAATGCCCACCGCATACGCCAGCCCCATATCACGGAAAGTTTCAAAAGTCACCTGCCATTCACCGTCCCATTTCAAGCTATATTGATAAGGATTTGCAGGCGGTTTGAACAGAAATTGTTTTAAATCATACTGTCCTTCCGCTTTGAAATCTTTCAAATGCTCGTAAATATCAAACATGCCGTACAAAGGACTGTCCAAATGCCCCGCCATGTCGCCCGTGACGTAAGTAATCGGCAATAAGTCTTTGTGATAAATTGCATTTTCCCGCAGCGTATTTTTAATGGTGACAAATTCAGCCAGCGAAATTAACGTGCCTTGTTGATTGCGAACCCGCAAGTTTTTCAAAGCTTCAATGTTAGCTTTATCCGCAACACTGAACTCCAAACGCACAGGAATTGGATATTTTACGTGCGCCTCGTGCAAGAAACTCACATCGCTGCCCGCCAACACCGTGCTAATCGCATTCACCACAGTTTCTTGTGCCAGCCCCAATTGTGCCGCCTTACTTTGGTCAACGTGAATAATCAGCTTTGGCGCAGGGGTTTCGACGCTGTTATCAACGTCGATAATATCTTTAGTCTTTTGAAACTCTTTAGTGAGTTTCTCCGCAATTCGCAATTGGGCGTTGTAATCTAAACCATAAATTTCAGCGACTAAGGGCGATTGCACGGGCGGACCTGGCGGCACTTCCACCACTTTCACATTCGCGCCTAAACGTTCCCCAATTTTTTGCAAAGGTTCACGCGCCGCTAATGCGACTTCATGACTCTTGCGTTTGCGGTGATGTGAATCCACTAAATTGACTTGAATATCACCCATATATGCTGATTGACGTAAATAATATTGACGCACTAAACCGTTAAAATTAATCGGCGCAGCTGTGCCAGAATAGACTTGATAATCAGTGACTTCGGGAATAGT
>JBDLSS010000395.1:0-7381 GCA_039799345.1 Pseudomonadota bacterium | reverse complement strand
CTCGGGGGAACATGTAGACTGGTCGAGAACCACGAGTTTTCCACCATTGAACTCGATAACTTGCCTAATAAGGTCTTGTCCGAATCGCGCAAGTCGGTCTCGGTGGGCAACCACAAGTTCGATGCTATCCCCGCGCATTGCGCGTTCCAAAAGGGCTTTAAGTCCTTTTCGTTTGAAGTTGAGACCACTTCCAATGTCTTTGATGATTTCTGCATTGGGATATTTTTCTCGCATAAAATCAACTTGTCTTGCAAGGTCATCTCGTTGTTTTGCGCTAGACACTCGACAATAACAGACGGTAATTTTCTGTCTGCTGTTTTGCAGATATTGGTCAAGGTTATATCTTCGTTGACCCGCAGCAGTTTTGATTGCTTCAATTTTTCCACTATCTGCCCATTTTCTAAGTGTATTTGCGTGCACATTCAAAATTTTTGATGCTTCTCTGCTGCTGTAGTATTTCATCTGTATCCATATATTGAGTAAAGTTAGCAAATGTTATCAAATTAGATAATTTATGTAAACTTTTTGGGTAGTGATAAACCACTAATAATTTTAGGTGTTTATTGTCTGAATCCACATTCACACCTGATTCAGATAATTCTGAGTTCTTTAGTAATCTATCCAATTAAAAAGCCTCTCACTTTGCAGCAAGAGGCTTGAACAGTAACCAACATAAGGAGGAAAGCTATTTCAACTTATCCTGCTTTTAAAGTAGCAATTGACATGCCATTGCTATTCAACGCCAATAATTTTAAAGAAAAACCCGATAATCAGCTATATTTCATAGTATAATTTCAAAATACGCCACGTTTTCAGTGGCAGATTTCGCCAAACGAATTAAGCTATTTTTCCTGAAATTTTCGATTCTACTGTCTAAGTCTCAACGTACTTGTCACTTCGTTGGCAGTCAATAACTTATCCAAACTTGCCATCCCCGAAGTCGCCAAGCGCACCCGATAAATACTGTAATGTTCGTTACCCCATTGAAATTGCTCGGTCATTTCAAATTGCAGCGGAATTTTTCTTAAATAACCACGCGCTTCTAAACAGCCCTTGCTTTCGGGAAAACCGCAATTACTCACGGTGTCGCGACTGATAGCATAAATATTCTGATACTTTTCCAAGTGCACATAATTCAGCCGAATATTTTTCAAATGGTAAAAATTACGGTTTTTAAACGTGATCCAACTGTTCGCATCGCCAAAAATAATATCGGCATTTTTGGGGATAGCCTGTTGTAATTTCTCGTCTAAAACTTCTAAGCGATTATTTTGATTGGTGTAGAAAATATAAAGATATTGCGGGGTGAAATAGAGCAAAAATAGCGCGAGATAGAATTTTCTGCCCACAAGCATTTCAAAACTCAATAAACTCAATAACAGTAAAGGCGGTGCGGCATAAATCATATAATGCACATTATCGCGTTTCAGCAGGAAACTGGCGAGAATCACGAAGCCTAATAACATTACAGGCACGGGATTGCTTTCAAATAAACGTTTTTTGAAAAAGACAAATCCTGCAAATAAGAAAATGGCTAATTCGGGCAGATGGCGGTATTCATAGCCTGTGGCGTGTAAGAAATAAGTGAAAAAAAAGCTCATAAAGCCTTTATTCTGATATTGCGACAATAATTTAAATAAAAAGTGAATTTCGTCGTTATAAATTAACACGTATGCGCCCAACACGGGCAACGCGCCCAAAACGAATAAACCAATTTTATGAGTTAAGCTTTGCAGCGTCCACGACCGCCAGTACACGCATTCCACTGCGGCAATATAAACCCCCGCCATCACCCCCAAAGGATGAGTTTCAATTGCCATTAAGCTGAGTAAGCCTGCGACCACGTAAAAGCGCGATAACCAACTGTACAGTGTGGCACTGACTAAAAACATTGCAAAAAAATCGCTGCGGGATTGGTTGGCGAGTTGGAAAATAGGTTCGTATAACAATAAGGTAATGGAAAATGTTAAGGCGAGTGCAACGCTTAATTTCAATTTGCGGGCGATGAGAAACCATAAACCTACACTAAATAGTGTAAATAAACTGGAAAGCAAATGTCCGTTTTGCCGACTCCAGCCCACTCTGTCGAGAAAGCCGCATTGTACCCATGAGGCAACGCGCCCAAAGCTCAACAAGCCACCGGGATTATTCATGCTAATGCTCTCGCCGCCGATGCGCCAATCTTGGGTTGTACCTGCTTGACAGTAATTATAAGAATAGGAAAGCGTCCAACTGTCATCGATATTGTTATAGCGGTAAATGCCATGCAGCAGGGTATAGACTAGCAAAACCAGACAAGCTGCCAAAATAAATTCAGCATAAGGGCGTATATTTAACATAGCGGGGATTTCAGCGAGGAGAAGAATGCGGACAGAATATAAAGTTTTACGATGGACTACAACAGCACTGTGTGCAAGGGCGGGCAGAATCATATTCCACCAAGCACTTGCACGGGCTTGGTGGAATGCCATCAGTCTACGATTAGAAGCGTTTACCGATACCGAAACCTAAAACCCAAGGATCAATCGTAACATCGGTAGAAACGTCGCCCAATGCGCCTGAGGTAAATTTAGCGGTGGTCTTAATCTTCATATATTTTAAGTCGGCATTTAAGAACCAGTTGTTACCGATGTCATAATCAACACCGACTTGACCGACGATGCCCCAAGAGGGGTCTAATTTAGGATCGCCCACACCACCTAAGCCAGTTTTTAAGCTATCCGTGGCTTTGCTGCCTAAAAAGCGAGTATAGTTCAAACCCAAGCCTGCATAAGGACGAATTTTTGCATCAGGTGCAAAATGGTATTGCAGAATTAAAGCGGGGGGCAATACGTGGGTTTCAATGATTTTACCGGGGGCTAAAGAAGCTAAAGTTGCACCACTGGATTTCACATCATGTTTGGAACTTAAATCTAATAACAATTCAGCACCAATGTTTTTGGTGATCATGTAGGTGAAATCGATGTCTAAGCTATAGCCTTTGTCCACGCTCACGGTGGTTTCAGGCACGGTGCCGCCCACTTTGCTGGAGGTCACGTCGGTGCTGCTGTCTTTAGGCATAATGCTGATAATGCGACCGCGAACTAATAAATCGCCTGCATTCAGTGCCATGGTAGGTAAGCTGCTGATTAAACCTGCAACGGCTACGATTGGAAGTGCAATTTTACGAAATGTCATTACTCTCTCCTATTCTCTAGTAAGTGACTAAGTTAAAAAATACCTTGAAGACCTGCTTGTGAAGGTCAAAAATGGCTTTTATGAGGCGTTTTATTATCGCGCGTCGGATTCAGCTTGCATGATGACTCAACTTAAAGGGGTGTTCTAAGCGAATCTCATCGGGGAAAACCGTGGCTTAGTGCGAGAGTTTAAGACACACTCTTAAGGTTTTTATGCCTTATGTGTATTGTACAGAAGTTTTAGTATTGTTCAAAGCGATCTCGATAGTGTCGATTTCACGTATTTCAGGGGATATTCTAGCGAATATTGCGGCTTAACAAAGCCCTGTTAGTGAAAGGTTTAAAGATAAATCTTATGAAAATATCTACTATTCAACAGAAGTTAAAAATTTGACATTAACCTAGGTTAATTTCTATGCTTACAGATTATGAATACACGCGCTAAAAAAACTAACCACCAAACTCCCTGTACCCTCTGTCCTGTTCGCCAATTGGGAATTTTTCAACGTCTTCCCGAAGCGCAAGTGATCAAAGTGCAGCAGTATCGTTCGGGACAGTGTGTACTGCCCGCAAAAACTTTAATTTATCGACAAGGTGAAGTGCATAATCACTTGTACACCCTGTTTACAGGCTGGGTTATGCTGTATAAAACCTTGAGTAATGGCAGTCGCCAGATTTTGCGCTATGTGTTGGCAGGCGACTTTTTGAGTTTTCAACCCGATGCCCGTGTACCGATGACACACTCGGCGCAGACTTTAACCGAGACCACTTTGTGCGTCTTTCCTCGTCAGAATTTAATGCAGTTATTTAATGAACATCCTGAAGTTGCCGCGCAAATTACTTTAATTACAGCGCGTGACATCACGCTGAGTTATGAATATTTAGTCAATATTGGACGTAAGAATGCGCGGGAACGGCTGGCTTTTCTATTTTTGGAAATTTATCATCGCATTTTGCCCCAGCTTCCTGAAACGGGGACAACGATTGTGTTTCCTTTAACCCAAGAAGATATTGCCGACACTGTGGGGCTAACTTTGGTACATGTGAATCGTACTTTACGCAGTTTGCGTGAGGAAGGTTTGGTACAGTTAAGTCATCACAAATTGACGATTTTGGATTATCCGCGTTTGGTCTGTTTGGCAGGATTTAATCTGCAAAGTGTAATGAATCAGCCCTTGTTATAAATTAAAGTTGTCATGATTGTCTGGATCAGGATTTATGGGATTAAAGAATTTTCAGGATTAAAATTATGATGAATCTCAGTGGGTAGTCCTGTTTAATTCAGATAATCCTGTGAATCCTGATTCAGACAATAAATTAAGGACTGGCAGTGCGACGAGCACTCGCATTAAAAACTAAGGAGGATGACGATCAGTAAGCGTGTTAACGCCGCTTATTCTGACCGCCCTTTCTTTTCTTTGGATTTAATTACATTGGAAATCGCAGGAACTTCAGCAAGATAACTGACTAAAGCCTCAGCATCTTCTTTGCTGAGATACTTTAAGTTGTTATCCACCACTTCCGCCATCAAACCGCCCGTATAATCCCCATCAGGCGTTGCGCCTTCTGAAAAAAACGCCAGTAATTCGTCCTTTTTCCAGCTGCCAATACCTGTTTCTATATCATGGGTAATATTGGGCACTTTCGCGCCTTCAGGGCCTGCCAAATTGCCCGCATAATGTTGTGATGTTTTCAACGCCCCAAACATATTGCGCGGGGTATGACATTCGCCACAATGCGCTAAGGCATTCGCAATATACGCCCCCCGATTCCATGCGGGTGATTTACCCGCAAGGTTTTCCCATTCCTTGCTGGTGAAATACAACATTTTCCAGCCCCGATTAGAAAACCGAAACACATACCAAGAAAGTTCATGTTCTTTCGTAGGCTGTGCCACAGCGGGAATCGTGCGCAAATACGCCCACAAAGCTTTCATATCCCCAAGCTGCATTTGACTGTAAGCAGTGTAGGGAAACACGGGATAATACTGTTTGCCGTCGGGACTGACACCCTCACGCAAGGCTTTGATGAAATCGGCTTCCGTCCATTTACCAATGCCGTGCACAGGATCAGGGGTGATATTGGGCGAGTAAAATTTGCCAAACGGCGTATCAAAGCTTAAACCACCCGCCAATAACGCGCCCTTATTTTTCGTGTCGGTGTGGCAACCCATACAGCCCGCCAAACGAAACACATATTCGCCTTGTTTGCGCAATTCCGCATCGTCAACGGCGAAACTTGCCGTGTTCCACAGCAGCATGCCGCTGACTGCCAAGCTTAAAAATTTTCGAGTGAGGTGCATCAGCTTTCCGTCAGTGAGGCGTAGTATTTAGTGGTCTTTGCGGAAATCTTTATGACAGGCTTTACATGCCGCGCCTAAATCTTTCAGTTTGGCTTCGGTGTCTGCGGCATTGCCAGCAGCCGCAACTTTCGCAAAGCTATCAGCCTTGCTGGCAGCATCTTGGGCTAACTTTTCAAAATCTGCCCATTTTTCCCAAATTGCAGGCATCGCATCGCTTTTGGGCGCGATTGATCCTTTGGGAAACATTGCGGGAATATTTTTAGTCAACAATGCCATGACTTTGGCTTGATCAGCAATTGAACCTGTGTTGGCTGCGACTTTGCCTTTTAGTAAAAACTCAATCGTGGTTTTCATATTACCCAAGGTTTCCATCATGTGATGGCGATATTTGGCAATATCTTCCGCAGCGGGTGCAGGCGTTGCCGCTGGGGTTGTGGGCGCGGCGGGAGGTGCTGCAAATACGGTGTTCATTGTTCCTAAAAGCAGAGCTGCACAACTTAAGTTTGTGGTGATTTTAAACATGAGACTTTCCTTTGTTAGGGAGTGGGGTAATTTTCAGTGGGGTGTAACAAAAAAACGCCCCTCGAAAGGGGCGCAAAATTTATTTAACGAACTCTTTATGTTCCGATGAAAACACATGGGAATATAAATTGGCAATCCACATTCTGCCTTCTTGAGTCACACGCAAATAACGTAAGCCTTCTTGCAAATAGCGGTTGACCATGCCCCAATAAAATGAGGGATAACTGGTGCGTAAGTCCATGGGGGTGCGATAGCCCAATTTTTCATTCACACCCGTTTCTTGAAATTCGTAAAACAGCGCGGGCAATTTACGCATGTAATGCGGGTCTGCCAGTTGTCCGATTAAATCGGCGGCACGCACTAAACCGGGATAAGAAGAAATATTTTGGTGATCGCTGTCGTCGGGCACGGGAAAGCGCGTTAATTCAATATTAGCAGCAATCACTTCGGCATCAATTAAAGGGTTGCCCCCGAAGCGTTCACGAATAAATAATTTACCGCGATCAACATGATAAGGCGACATTGCGGCATCGGTTGCGCCATCGGGTAAAGTGATTAATTCGTTGCGTGTGCCTGTGGTGTAATAACCATCCTTATCATCCCGACAAATGCCGCGCACATGCCCAATATCATGACATAACAGGGAAATAATAAAATTTAACCAGTCACGATGGGACACGCCGCCTTCTCGAATATGTTTACCGCGTAAAATTTCCTGACCGACTAATGTGACCATAATCGTGTGTTCCATATTGTGGTAAAGCGCATCGCTGTTGGCAAAATGCTCCAATGCCATGCGTCCCGCCCATGCAATAATCGAACTGGTTGAAGATTCTAATGATCCATAATTGCGGCGATATGCTTCTTCAAGTTTCTCAACAAAGGCATTAATAACAAGCTCTGTGGGATTAAACATAAAATTCACCTAGTTTTTAATAATCTGATAGCGATTCAATGCGAGTGTTACCGACACTTTCGCTTTAAAGTGCATGTTACCATAAGCAGAGGGCGGCACTGAACGCGCAATTTACGACTTGATAATGTAATCTATCTTAGCAAGAATCACCGTAAAGTGTGATGTTGTGCACATAATTTTTTTAGGAATCGGATGATTTTCCGCAAAATTCTGTGCATTTTTATAAAAAAGTGCAGAGTTCATCACAATATTCAAACAAGCCCCCAATCTCCTAAAGGGGAGGGCTGCGTCAAAGAAGCTAAAGAGTAGGTATAATATGCAGTTAAACATACATAATCCTTAAATAATTGATTATCCTAATAAGAGATGAACAGTTTAATCCCATACTTAAACACACTGAGTGACGCTCGTAAAGCCAAAGGTATTCGTCATCAACAGACACCCACCCTCGTTATCATGATAATG
>JBDLSS010000394.1:0-2527 GCA_039799345.1 Pseudomonadota bacterium | reverse complement strand
CGCCTCGCAAACCCGCGATAAAGATGCTTTAAGTTTGGAAGGGGTGGCGCGAGTTTTTGAAGAGCTGAAACAACGTTTTGATTATATTATTTGCGACTCGCCCGCAGGCATTGAGCACGGCGCGATTATGGCGATGTATTTTGCCGACGAAGCGATTATTGTTACTAATCCTGAAGTCTCTTCAGTACGAGATTCGGATCGGATTATTGGAATGCTTGCCAGCAAAACCCGCCGTGCGATTGATGGCGCAAGCCCGATTAAAGAACATTTATTGGTGACGCGCTACGCCCCAAAACGCGTCACCAGTGGCGACATGCTCAGTGCAGAAGATGTGCAAGAAATTCTCGCCATTCCCTTGCTCGGCGTCATTCCCGAATCTTCGGCGGTGTTGCAAGCTTCAAACTCAGGCGTTCCTGTGACTTTAGAACCCAACACCGATGCAGGACAGGCTTATTTAGACGTGGTGGCGCGTTTCTTGGGGGAAGATCGCCCACAACGCTTCCTACATAAGAAAGGCTTCTTTACCCGTTTATTTGGAAATTAATTATGAGCCTGTTTGACTATTTTCGTTATGATCGCCAACGCAACACCGCTGCGGTGGCGAAGGAACGTTTACAAATCATCGTCGCCCATGAACGCGGGAAACGCAGCCCTTCAACCCTTGATTATTTGCCTTTGTTGCAAAAAGAGTTGTTGGAAGTGATCCGAAAATATGTCGTGGTTGGCGATGATCAAATTAAAATTCACGTCGAGAAAGATGGCGATTATGAAATTTTAGAATTGAATATTGCCTTGCCTGAAAGTGAACGGCAGGTGAAGTAGTTGAGTCTCCTTAAAAAGCATTTATAATTCACGCTATTATGGTTTTATTTAGCTTAAAAATGATTTTATGGCTAAGTTTTCAAAGGATTGGGTATCCAAGGCTTTTTTTATGAATCTCAAAAAAGCTTACGATCCGCCTAACGTAGTCAAAAAGTAATGTTTATCAGATAAATAAAGCTTAACTTAAGCGCAATGATGCGCCCACGTAAGAATGCCTAGATCGTCGCTCCAGTAGCAGGTTTCTGCTTAAATATTCAAGAGTTAAAAATTTTTTATCTCAAATAAGTCTGCAAGCTCCTTGCCGCTGGTGCGAATCAACTCTTTAATCTTTAAAATCAAATTTGAATACATCGATTTATTTGAATCAGGCAAAGTTACAAATCATGCCCCGAATATGCCGCATTCACCGACTTATTGCACACGGGAAAATCGGGCACGATATTATTGCGAATCATCAATTCCAACGCCGTCCAATTCATACAACTGGGGTCGCGTGGATAATAACGGCTAATTACACCATTCGCTCCAAAACGCACAAAACTAACGATTTCGCCGCGCCAGCCTTCAATAATTCCCAGCCCTTCCGCGCCTTGCGTTGGCGTTTGCCAAGGTGCAGACAACGCACCTTTAGGCAATTGAGTCAAACAAGCTAACAACAAATTCAGTGAACTTTTGATTTCTTCAAGCCGCACTAAAACCCGCGCTTTCACATCGCTCGCCTGTAAAGTCGTAACCTGAAAATTCAATTTTGTATACGGAAAATAAGCGGCATGTTTGCGCACATCAAATTCTTGACCGCTGGCACGCCCCACATAACCCAAACAGCCCAATTTTTGCGCCAGTTCAGGTGATAAAATCCCCGTGGTTGCCAAACGATCTTCCACACCCGTGTGTCGGTCTAAAATTTCAGCCAACTCTTCGACTTCTGCCAACATCACACGGCATTGTTTTTGTTGTAATCCAACATGTTCCAGATTTAAATCCGCTGCCACGCCCGCAGGAATAATTTTATCCATCATCATCCGATGTCCAAAACATTCCGCATTGACGCGCTGCCAATCTTCCCGCAAGCGACTGAATTGCGCATTGATAAAACTGAACGCCACGTCATTACAAATTGCGCCCACATCACCCAAATGATTGGCGACGCGTTCGCGCTCTGCCATGATGGCGCGTAACCACGCGGCACGCGGTGGAATTTCTAGCTGTGCCGCCTGTTCCATCGCCCGACACGCCGCCCAAGTATGTGCCACCGTGCTATCGCCTGCGACTCTTCCCGCTAAACGCGCCAAACCTACGGCATCACGTCCTTCCGCAATTTTTTCAACGCCACGGTGCACATAGCCGAGATGCGCTTCTAAATTCAACACTGTTTCCCCGACCGCTTGGAAACGAAAATGTCCCGGTTCAATAATTCCTGCGTGAATCGGGCCCACAGGAATTTCATATACACTTTCACCCGTCGCGCTGAGAAAGGGATAGTGCATATCAGGCGGTGTGGGATTTAGAATCACTTGCCCCGCCACGGGAAATTCTTTTAATAAAGGATGATCCGCCACTTGCCATGCACGGTGACGAATCCACGGACGAGGGTCAGGATGTCCGCTGAATAAAATCCCATATAAATCTTGAATATGCCGCTCTAAACGATTTGCTGAAGGATAATAAGGCGTGATTGAAGGCAAACTCGGCAAACTGCCTGACA
>JBDLSS010000393.1:0-3202 GCA_039799345.1 Pseudomonadota bacterium | reverse complement strand
TCTCGCCCGATGTATTTTTGCATTATTTAGGCGGCTTTGCCCAAGAACTGCATATTTCTGCGGATGAATTACTCAGTTTGGGACGCTTGCCGCACGATCACCCAGATTTCAATATGACCACCTTAGCAATTCACGGTTCACGGAAAATGAACGGGGTGAGTCGCATTCATGGTGATGTGTCTTCTGAAATCTGTGCGAAATATTGGGCGCAAATTTCCCCGAAAGATAACCCGATGAGTTACGTGACCAATGGCGTGCACGTTCCCACGTTCTTGGCGAAAGAATGGTCAGATTTGTTCGATAAATTGCTGGGTAATGAATGGCGTTATCATCTTACGGATAAACATTTCTGGCAGCGGATTGACTCGATTTTTGAGCCGCTGTTTTGGAGTGTGAAACAGGGAATTAAAACGCGGATGTTGCGTGTGTTGCGTAACAGCTTGATTTCTCAATATACCAGTAACCAAGTCAGTGCGGCCCATGCAGAACGCATGTTGCGCCATATCAATCCCGAAAACCCCAATATTTTGACTATTGGATTTGCACGGCGTTTTGCGACCTATAAGCGTGCCACTTTACTGTTCAAAGATGTGGAATGGTTAAAGAGTATTTTGAACGACAAAGATCGCCCTGTGGTGTTCATTTTCGCAGGTAAAGCCCACCCTGCTGATCGCCCTGGACAGGAATTATTAAAGCAGATTCACGCGCTAAGTATGCAGCCTGAATTTGTCGGCAAGATTTTGCTGGTACAAGGTTATGACATGGGTTTAGCGCGGCGTTTGGTGGCGGGGGTCGATGTGTGGTTAAACACCCCAGTGTATCCGATGGAAGCCAGCGGCACTTCAGGTATGAAGGCTGCTATCAATGCAACGATTAATTTAAGCGTCTTAGATGGTTGGTGGGCAGAAAGTTTTGATGGTGAAAATGGCTGGGGAATTCGTCCGTCACCGCATCAAGATGTGGAGTTGCGAGATCGGGATGATGCACGCACTTTGTACGAATTGCTGCAAGATGATGTCATCCCTTTATATTACAAGTATAACAATCAGGGCTATTCACCTGAATGGGTGAAAAAAGCCAAGCGTTCCATGTCGACGGTGTTGCCGCA
This sequence comes from Pseudomonadota bacterium, assembly GCA_039799345.1. Classification (GTDB taxonomy): domain Bacteria; phylum Pseudomonadota; class Gammaproteobacteria; order Beggiatoales; family Beggiatoaceae; genus JAQTYU01. The sequence goes on along the minus strand of JBDLSS010000393.1, from coordinate 2,094 downwards.
ATTCAATATGGTGCGGATGTTAAATGATTACATTGAGAAAATTTATATTCCTGCCAGTCAACAAGGCAATAAGTTGCGGGCAAATGATGCAACAAATGCCAAAATTTTGGCGGCATGGAAGGCAAAAATTCGAGCAGCATGGCATCAGGTTGCAGTGCGACATGTGTCAGCTCCCCCTGCACAATTGGAATTTGGTAAGGCGATGACCGTGGAAGTCGTGGTATTTTTGGCGGGTTTAGAACCACAAGATTTGACTGTGGAATTACAGCTTTCACGCACAGTTTATCATAAAGAAATTGTGGTTTCTGAAGAACATGAATCCCGACAAAACTGTCGAGAAAATGACTGCGTCATCCATCAGTTCACGCCTGAACGCGCTTTGGAACATGGCGAATATGTATACAGCCTCAGTTTTAACCCTGCGTGGTGCGGCGGCTTGAATTACCAAGTTCGGGTATTTCCCTATCACGAATTATTAACCCATCCGCATGAAATGGGGATGATGTTGTAATTTTGACACATCGAATTTGACAAAAGCCTGTGCATTTAAGCACGGATACTTTAAAGGGCGTAGTCGGGTGAAATTCCCACTACGCCCTTTAAGCTATTTTAGCGTTTCAAGTTTTCTATATTGACTATTGTTTTCATCTATTTTTAATAATATTCTTTATTAAATAATAAGTTAAATTGATTTTTAATCAAAGAAAGCTGCAAAATTCACAATTAAAATAAAGTAATAAATAGGGTTATTTATACGTTTATCTGACAATAAAACAAAACTATTTAAATTTAGGGCTATTTAAAATAAATCTATTTAACTATTTGTAAAATATAGATATTTAAAGCTAAATAAGAATATTATAATATTTATCGTGATAATGGTTTAATTATTGCACTGCAATAAAACAGCGACCAATTAAATCTATATAACCATGTAATTTAAAAGGACTCATTCAAAAAACTATAACTCTTGTGTGTGAGTCCCGATGAATAAAACGGATAGCAATCATGTCACGATCTACACTGAAAATAAGAAAGTTTTTTATCATAATTGGGTTGTTTTTTATAGAAATCTTAAGTAACCCTGCTTTTGCCAGTAATACTTATTGTGTTGATGCTGCTGCTTCCAGCGCAGGGACAGGAAGTTGTTGGAGCAAGCCCTTTAAGGAACTGTCTGCTGCCCTCAATGTCGCCACTACTGATGGCGATCAAATCCTAGTCGCACAAGGTACTTACAAACCCTCAGGTAGCACACGCACCTGCACTTTTCTCTTAAATACCAATGGAATAGGCGTTTATGGTGGTTATCCATCGGGCGGTGGTGTGCGCGATGCTGTCAATAATCCCACGATTTTAAGTGGTGACATTGGTGTTGCTAATGATATTTCAGACAACTGTTACCATGTGATTACTATTGGTACAAACGTTAAAGTGAATGCAGTGTTAGATGGTTTCACCATCACCTCGGGCAATGCCAATGCAAACACGGCGATGTTTCCTCATTATTTAGGGGGCGGTATTGTCAGCAAAGAAGGGGGGAGCTTAACCCTGAGCAATCTCACCTTGACCAATAACTATGCGTTGAAGGGCGGTGGAATGTATAACCAAAGTAGTTCACCAATTTTAAATAATGTGGTTTTTAGCAATAATTTTGCGACCGATTCGTCTGTTGGAAGAGCGGGAGGTCTGTATAACTACAGTAATAGCAGCCCGATTTTACATAATGTCAGCTTCATCGGGAATTCTTCAGCACTGGATGGGGGCGGAATGTATAACTCCACCAACAGCGCACCTGTGTTGGATAACATTACTTTTCAATCAAATGTTGCAACCGGTAACGGCGGGGGAATGTATAACCATAATAATAGCAATGCTAATCTGTCAAATACGACTTTCAGCGGAAACAGTGCACGTAATCATGCAGGTGCAATTTATAATAATGCTTCAAATACTGTGGTTGTAAACAGCACCTTTAGTGGTAACACTGCGATTACTGGGAATGGGGGAGCTATTTACAATGACACGGGTACACAAAACTTACATAGCAGCACGTTTACGAATAATACAGCCGCTGTTGGGACTGCGCTTTATAAC
>JBDLSS010000392.1:0-7808 GCA_039799345.1 Pseudomonadota bacterium | reverse complement strand
CACGCGCCGCGCCAGTCGTTTGGCTTCTAAACACGCGGGCGTTGTGCCGATAAATAAAGAAAATTGGGGATTTTCTGCTTGCTGTGCCAAAGCTTCGCGAGCGGAGGCTAATTCAAGTTCTAATTGGGTAAATTTGAAAAATAGCGGTTTGAGATATTCCAAATCGTCATAAAACACGAAACCAATCGCACCCGTGGTATTCCCTAATTCATCCTTAATGGGAAAACGGGTCACTACAAAAGATTTTTGATTAAACCTTAGAATATCTAAAAGAATCGGTTGTCCTGTCTCTAAAACTTGGCGAATCGGACTGGCAGGAATTACCTCTTCAATGACTTTGCCAATGACGCTTGCGCTATCGGAAACACCTAATAAATTTAGATATTTGTCATTAATCCAGACGACGCGGGCTTGCTTGTCAACTGCCAGTGCACCTTCACAAACACTTTCCAATAAGGCAAACATTGAATGCACCGCTTGGTGGTACACCTGATTGGCATTCGACATGAATTGACTGAGTGAATTAGGTGTCTCGTGTGCAGTTTGAGAGTCGTGTTGCATGGGAAAATCTCGCTTGTGGTTAGTATGCCTTATGTTTATGGCGCGTCAGCAGCTCGCCGCCTACTGCGCTATCCTCTTCTCCTTAGGCAGGCTAAATTTTAGTAATTTAGCTCTTACTGATAAAGTATAGTGGAATATGCTCTAAAATGTTGCGAAAACTGGGGTTCATCACTATTAAACCTAGGTTTGTCAAGGTCTTATGACGTATAAAACTAGGGGGTAAAAATTCCCCAAAATGTCCCCTGCGCTAAGTCTCAAATTCGCTTCAATATTTTAAAAAGTTATTTATATTTCAATAAATTAACTGCTATAGCATCGCTAAGGTAAGTGTGGGATAATTCAACATCTATTACGCATATTACGCAAAGCGAGAAACGATTATGGACGAAGGCAAGAAAAAAGCCCTCAGCAATACGCTGGGTCAAATTGAAAAACAATTCGGCAAAGGTTCTGTGATGCGCATGGGTGATGCCGGTGTTGTGCGCGACATTGAAACCGTTTCTACAGGTTCTTTAGGTTTGGATTTGGCGTTAGGCGTGGGCGGTTTGCCGCGTGGGCGTGTGGTGGAAATTTATGGTCCAGAATCTTCGGGCAAAACCACGCTGACTTTACAAGTGGCGGCTGAAATCCAACGTTTAGGCGGAGTTGCGGCATTTATCGACGCAGAACACGCGCTGGATAGATTGTATGCGGAAAAAATCGGGGTCGATGTCAACGAGTTATTAGTATCTCAGCCCAACAATGGCGAAGAAGCCCTTGAAATTGCGGATATGTTGGTGCGTTCTGGCGCAGTGGATTTGGTGGTGGTGGACTCAGTCGCTGCTTTAACCCCAAAAGCAGAAATTGAAGGCGACATGGGCGATTCCCACATGGGTTTGCAAGCCCGTTTGATGTCGCAGGCTTTGCGCAAATTGACCGCAAATATTAAGCGCACCAATACCTTGGTGATTTTCATTAACCAAATTCGGATGAAAATCGGGGTGATGTTTGGTAGCCCTGAAACCACCACGGGCGGTAACGCGCTGAAATTCTACGCTTCGGTACGTTTGGATATTCGTCGCATTGGCGCAATCAAGCGCGGTGAAGACATTATCGGTAATGAAACCAAAGTCAAAGTCGTGAAAAATAAGGTCGCGCCGCCTTTCAAAGAAGTGATTTTTGATATTTTGTACGGCGAAGGCATTTCGCGTGAAAGTGAAATTATCGACTTGGGCGCAAAACATGGCTTTATCGATAAGGCGGGCGCGTGGTACAGCTATAACGGTGAACGTATTGGGCAAGGCAAGGAAAACGTGCGCCAATATTTGCGGGAACGTCCTGAAATGGCGCAAACCATTGAAAAGCAAATCCGTGAAAAGCTGTTGGTGTCGCCTGCTGCTGAATATAACAGCAGTATTGCAGAGGAAGGTACGGAAGTTGTAGAAAACGACCTCGACGCATAAGGTGTCCGACGCTCAATTAATCCGACAATTTGCGCTGGACGCGCTGTCACGGCGTGAACATTCGCGTTTTGAACTGACTAAAAAGTTGCTCGCCAAAGAGTTTCCACAGGATTTGATTGAAGTTGAATTAACGCGCTTGGTGGAATTGGGTTATCTGAGTGATGCGCGTTTTACGGAAGTCTTTGTGCGTTCACGAACCAATCGGGGTTGTGGGCCGTTGCGAATTATTCAGGAATTGCGGCAGCGCGGCATTGGGGCAGAGTTATTGGAAACGGTGGATGCGCGCGATCCTGAATGGCAACGATTGGCAAATGCTTTGCGCTGTAAACGTTTTGGTGAGGCATTGCCGCATAGTCAGAAGGATAAAGCTGCACAATTGCGTTTTTTGCTGTATCGCGGTTTTAGTCAAACCCAGTGTTATCAGGCGTTGAAAACTTCGGGATATGATGAAGAGGATGTTTAGGCGAGTTTGCTAAATCTTGGTTTGAAAAGGGACAGGTTTTAAAGAACTGTCCCTTTTTGTTTTAATCAGTTTGTAATCATGGGTAATGCTCACCCTACTCGCTAATCCACAGGCTCATTATTCAAAAGTTTTTGGTAGTCCTAAAGAAGCAGTGATTTGTTATAATGGTTAATAAAATAAATAATAGCCCCGATGTGATTTTCTAACTTCTTAGAGAAAGATAACGTTTTTCTCACTAAACGACTGACTCGCTGTCTTAATGTATTGTTAAATCGCTCTATATGATTAGTCAGTCCTGTCTCTTTCCCTACTGCTTTATGGTGTTTACTGGGGAGCACTTTCTTATACGCTTCCCAAAGGCGACTCCTAAAACCTCTCGTGAATCCCTATCCAAAGCTAGCCATATCCACAATTTCTCTCCAGTATGTCCTACAAATGACCACATCTCATCGCATTCTAAACACAATTTCCCTTTTTTTACAGGCTGTGGCTCTAAGCGTTGTTTCTCGTATAAACGGTTTACATAACGTTGCAACCACGTCCCTGAGATTCCTGTGACTCGGGCGGGCTATCCCACTGAGGGGGAGCTTTTCTTCTATAATCACCACTTTTCTTATTTTAATATTACTACTTGTTTAGGACTACCTAATATTTTAAGTCCCCTTTAGGGGATTTAGGGGCTGGTTTTAAGGTTTAGCCCTCTTTAGGGAGTCGAAGGGAGTCGGGGCGCAGTTAAAACTTAATTGATGACACGCCCTAGGACTTTAATAGTGAGAATTTTGTTGGATAATTCTTGCTAATGCCATAATCATGCATTCATGTCAGCGATTTTTCCATTCAGACAGAATCTAGTTCATAATGCACACACTCGTTAAAAACCCGCCGTTGTTGTGAATTAGCTTGCTTTGAATTAAGCGTAACTCACAATCTTAAACTGCAACGGCATGACTTCTTTAAACTTTTGAAAAGGTCATTTTATGAAGTATTGGAATAAAACACGGGGTTTCACCCTAATTGAAGTAATGGTGGTGGTAGTGATTTTAGGGATTCTTGCCGCGCTGGTTGTGCCCAAAATCATGAGCCGTCCCGATGAAGCCCGAATTACCAAAGTCAAACAAGATATTCGTGCTTTGGAAGCCTCCTTGAAATTATACAAACTCGATAATTTCTCCTATCCCAGCACCGATCAAGGTTTAGAAGCTTTGGTGAATAAACCCACGGGCAATCCCGAACCGCGCAACTGGAAACAATATCTCGACCGTTTGCCCAAAGACCCTTGGGGTTTTCCATATAATTATTTAAATCCCGGCACGCATGGCGAACTTGATTTGTATTCCTTGGGTGCAGACGGGCAACAAGGCGGCATGGGCGTGAATGCAGACGTGGGCAATTGGCAATTAGATTGAGCCTAAACTCGACTACACGGACATTTCTTCATAAGAAAATAAAAAGGAATAAATAGCGTGAATCCTGATGTTTCAGTCTTAATTGTCTCGTTTAATACTTGCGAGACTTTGCGCCGTTGCTTACAAATATTGCGCGACACTAGCCATGATGTCAGTTACGAAACCATTGTGATTGATAATGCCTCCCGCGACGGTTCTGCCGACATGGTGGCGGCGGAATTTCCTGAAGTAAAATTGATTCGTAGCTCCGAAAATTTAGGCTTTGCCGCCGCCAATAATCGTGGTTTTGAAATTGCACAAGGCAATTATATTGCGCTGCTCAATTCTGACGCATTTCTAAGTCCCAAAGCTTTACGCACGGCATTGGATTATTTACAACAGCATCCGCGTGCGGCGTTAGTGGGTGCACGGCTCACAGGTTCTCATGGCGAATGGCAACCCTCAGCCCGCATGATTCCCACTGTGTGGGATCATTTATTTACCCTGAGTGGCTTATCTGCAAAATATCCACAATCGCGCTTGTTTGGGCGCATTGATCGTACTTGGGCAAATCCCAACGCCAATGCCAAAGTGGATTGGATGCCCGGTGCATTTTCACTCATTCGACGTAGCTTATTGGATAAAATCGGCTTATTTGACGAGCGTTTTTTCTTATATTATGAAGAAGTGGATTTGTGTTTGCGCATCCAACAAGCAGGTTATGACATCTGGTATTTGCCTGAAATCGTAGTGATTCATTTAGGAGGCGAATCTTCTAAAACGCTGACTTTAGAAGGACATAGCCTTTCTAATAGCGGTGTGCAAATTAATCTGTGGCAAATTCGCAGTGCTTTACTGTTTCATCACAAGAATTTTGGAGTGATGTCTGCGTGGTTGTGGTGGCAAATCGAATATCGTTGGCATCAAGTGCGGGCTTGGAAAAATCGGGTTAAGCAGCCTGCCAAGGCGGCGTATTCGCAGCATTTTTGCCAACTGTTGCGCCAAGCTTGGCAAGACACGCAAGGCGGGACGATTTCTCCACCGCGTCCGTGGTAAGTTGTTTTGATTTGAGACCTGCTAGGTTTTGAAAACCTAGCAGGTCTGATTCGAGCAGGTAGCCCACCCCACAATGATTTAACGAACGCTCGCCCGTTTATACGTCAACCACACCAACACAAATAACAAGCTTGCGCCTGCCCACAACACAATTGGCGCGGTGGGCAACCAGCTTTTTATCACGGGTGAATTGTGTTCCCCTGAAAGCAATAATCCAATGCGCAAAAAGGCAGCTACCGAATTCCCCACCCAAGTGGCGAACAGCGCACTGAGCATCGTGAGCACGCCAACCACAATACTGTCACGTTAAAAGTATAATGAATTTTTGTATGATGCACTGCAAAAACTCTATAAAATCACATGGTTTTTATGAGTAAATAACTTTTGCATTTTTGAAAAATATCGCACACAATATCCAAAAAAGAAGTAATAACTATCTCAAATTGCGTATAGACCACCCCACACGCAGATAAACTCCCCACCAAAACTGAATCGAGCATATCAATATGCTCATGATAGCCTTGTGATTTCGCTATGAAATTTATATCATGGCACGCATAAGCGTTAGCCATTATTTAGGGCTAATTTAGGCTATTTATTAAATCCTGTGACGGATTAGAAATGTACAAGCCCTACATATCTCTGTCACGGGTTGGTAATTCATTGTTATAACCTTAAGGAAGTTGAGTATGCCAATATGTGTGGCGGTACCAAAAGAACACACGGCAGGTGAGCGGCGTGTGGCATTAGTACCCGAAGTTGCAGCACGTTTAGCAAAGCTGGGCGTGAAAGTCCTGATTGAAAAAGGCATGGGAGAATCTGCCTTCTTCAAAGATGCGGCTTATGCAAATGTCGAAGTGATTGAAGACAATGCAAGTTTATATCAACGTGCTGATGTGGTGTTGCGGGTGCAACCACCCACAGAAGCCGAAATTGCACAAATGAAAGCAGGCACGCTGTTAATTGGTTTTATGGCAGCGCACCATAATCCTGAACGGGTTGCCGCCTTACGTGATAAAAAAATCACCAGCTTGGCGGTGGAATTAATTCCACGTATTTCTCGTGCGCAGTCGATGGATGCTTTGTCCTCACAAGCGGCAGTTGCAGGCTATAAAGCGGTGATTATGGGGGCAGATTTAGCCAGCGTATTTTTCCCAATGTTGACCACGGCAGCTGGCACGATTCGCCCCGCGAAAGTGTTAGTTATCGGCGCGGGGGTTGCGGGTTTACAAGCGATTGCGACCGCCCGCCGTTTGGGCGCAGTGGTTGAGGCTTATGACGTCCGCTCTGCGACTAAAGAACAAGTGCAATCTTTAGGCGCGAAATTCATTGACGTAGAAGTGAAAGCGGATGGTCAAGGTGGCTATGCGCGTGAATTAAGTGCTGAAGAAAAGCAAAAGCAACAAGCGATTTTAGCCAAACACGTTGCCGCCTCGCATGTGGTGATTACCACCGCAGCTATTCCTGGTCGTCCTTCCCCCAAAATCATCAGCCGTGAAATGGTGGAAGGGATGCAACCTGGTGCAGTGATTATTGATATTGCCGCAGAAGGCGGCGGTAACTGTGAATTAACCGAATCTGGAAAAACCATTGTGCACAATGGCGTAACTATTCACGCACCACTGAATGTGCCCAGTCAAGTCCCGATTCACGCCAGCGAAATGTATGCGAAAAACTTGTACAACCTGTTATCGCCCTTCATTAAAGAAGGCGAGTTGAAATTAGATTGGGAAGATGAAGTGCTGATCGGTAGCGTGTTGACCCATGAAGGGGAAATTAAACATGCCCCCACCCGCACGCTGGTAGAAGGAGCTCAAAAATGATTGAAGGTTTTGTCGCGTTATACATTTTCATGTTAGCCGCGTTCACGGGTTATGAAGTGATTTCTCGTGTGCCTGTGATTTTGCACACCCCGTTAATGTCAGGTTCTAACTTCGTGCACGGCATTGTGTTAGTCGGTGCAATGGTTGCCCTCGGTCAAGCAGATACCACTTTATCCCAAGTCATTGGATTTATTGGGGTAGTGTTGGCGGCGGGGAATGCAGTCGGCGGTTATGTTGCCACGGAACGCATGTTAGACATGTTCAAGAGCCGTAAGGGAGATCAAAAGTGAGCAATACCACCACTTTAGAACAAGCCTTAAGCCAGCATAAAAGCAGCTTACAACAACTTGAACAAGTCGCCGCATCTTATTCGCCAAAAGAAAGCACAGTCGCGCCTTCGGCATTAATGCCTGTGATTGAAGTTTTCTATTTTGCTGCTGCGATTTTATTCATTCTCGGTTTGAAACGCATGAGTTCGCCCGTCACTGCACGCGGCGGGATTGTGTGGGCAGGAATTGGGATGGTGTTGGCAACGCTGATTACCTTCTTACATCCGCACACCGGCAATTATTTATTAATTACCGTGGCAATTGCCTTGGGTTCGGTGATTGCGTGGGTGTCTGCGAAACGAGTTGCCATGACTGACATGCCGCAAATGATTGCCTTGTACAACGGGATGGGTGGCGGTGCAGCCGCAGCGATTGCCGCAGTGGAATTATTCAAAGGCAGCAGCCACGGTTCAACTGCACAAGCTTTAGCCGTCGTTGGCGCATTGATTGGTTGCGTGTCGTTCTCAGGTTCAGGCATCGCATTTGCGAAATTGCAAGGCTGGATGAATAAAGCTTTCACCTTCCCTAAACAACAATGGTTAAACTTAGCCTTGTTCGTGGTTACTTTGCTTATCGGTGGTGTGGTGGTTTTCAAAGGCGCGTCCGCAGGTTTAACTTTGGTGACAGTGTTCTTTGTGCTGGCTTTGGTGTTCGGGATTTTGATGACCCTGCCCATTGGTGGCGCAGATATGCCCGTGGTAATTTCTTTATTCAACGCATTAACGGGCTTGGCAGTGGCATTTGAAGGC
>JBDLSS010000391.1:0-4719 GCA_039799345.1 Pseudomonadota bacterium | reverse complement strand
TTGGGCACACTGACAACGTGGCGATTAATCCGCGTTTACGCGCCCAATATCCTGATAATAAAGCCTTAAGCCTTGCCCGTGCCAAGAACGTTGCCGATTATTTGAAAGAAACTTTACATTTAGATGCCAGCGCAATCAGTTATAGCGGTATGGCGGATCAACAGCCCAAAGTCAGCAATGCGACTGCACAAGGACGTGCGCAAAATCGTCGCGTTGAAGTGGCGGTGAATGCGCCAAATGCACCCATTGTTGCAGCCGTTTCGCCTGACAGTCCCGTGCTCGTGCCCAAAACTGCGAATGACGAAGTTGCGCCGATGCCCACCGATTACGCCGCGTGGTGGCGACCGATGGTTCAAAAACCCTTTAATGCGAATGCCAAACCCGTGTTCACTAGCATGGATGATTTAATTCTACGCGGGGTGAAACATTCGGCACAAGTGAAAGTTTTCAGCGATTTACCCTTAATTCGTAGAACTGCGATTGCGGAAGCTGAAGGACGTTTCGACACGCATTTATTTTTAGAAGGCAAATATGCACACACCAATGAACCCGTGGGCACGACTTTGCAAACGGGGCAAGCGGGGCGTTTTGTGCAAGATGAACGCTGGTTACGCGCAGGCGCAAGACAGCCGTTCAAAAGCGGCGGTGAGTTGGAAATTTCGGAACGTGTCGGCACGCTCAACAATAATTCACAATATTTAATTCCGCCCAATCAAGGCAATTCGCGCTTTGCGGTGACGTTCCGTCAGCCCGTGTTAAATGGTGCAGGCTTTGAATACAACGAAAGCACGATTGCCGTGGCGAAAGTCGATCATTCAATTTCTGAAGATGAATTTTCACGTCAAGTGCAGGCGCATTTGCTGGAAATTCAACGCGCATATTGGGGCGTGTATTTAGAACGTGCAATTTTATTGCAAAAGAAAAAGCTGTTGGCTGACACTGAAAAAATCGTGGCAAACCTCAAAGCGCGTCGTGGCGTGGATACTTTAGAAAGCCAAGTGGTTGAGGCAAATTCTGCGGTGGCAACGCGCCGCTCGGATAGCATTCGTTCTGAACAAGCGGTGCGTAATGCGGAAGGTAAATTATTGGCGTTGATCAATGATCCGAGTTTAGTTATTACCCACAATTTTGAACTCGTGCCGACTTCTACGCCGCAAGTGTTGCCGATGAAGTTGAATTTGAAAGATTCTGTCACTTCCGCTTTGAAAGTGCGCCCCGAAATCAATCAAGCCTTTAAACAATTGAAAGCTGGGGTGATTCGTGCGGAAATGTCGAAAAACGAATTATTACCCGTGTTGAATCTGATGTTAGAAGGCTATGTCGGCGCAATTGAAAAGGACAAGGATTATAAGCTTGCTGCCAGCAACCAATTTCAAGACCCCAGCAAGCCCAGTTATTCCGTGGGATTCTTATTTGATTTGCCGCTGGGTAATACTGTTGCCAATGCGCGTGATCAGCGTCGGCGTTTAGAAGTGCGGCAATTGATTGACCAATTACGCACGACCATCGAAACCGTGATGTTAGAAGTGCAAGTGGCGGTGCGTGAAGTCGATACTTCGTACCGTGAATTGAACAGTAAATATCACGCGATGATTGCCAGCGCGGCAAAATTGGACACTTTGAAAGCGCGGCGCAGTGTGTTGAATAATGAAAATGGGGAATTGCGTAATGGCTTCTTGCAACGTTTGTTAGACAGCCAAGGCGAATTAACCAACAGCGAACAGGCATTTTTAACCAGTTACATTGCTTATAATATCGCGCAAATCAATCTGCAACGCGCCCAAGGAACTTTATTGCAAGTCAATAAGTTGCAATCAGTTGAAAGCGAAGAAGACAGTCGTGGCGATGAGAAGAAATTACCTGTGCTGAAATTAGAACGTCAGATAGATCGTATTAATTGGGAACATGCTATGCCCTAAAACTTGCTGGTGCAGGTTTGTAAGCTGCACCATAACGTTTCAGTCGGGGTTACAAATCCCGACTGGCTAGGGGGTCTTAACCACAATTTGCTTAATTTTCATAATTACCACAATTAATCTAAAAATATTCTTTAATTATGTGAATTGAGGTAATTGTGTAAATTGTGGTTCAGACATTTTTTATTGTGTACCTTCTTAAAATCTAAACTTTTTCCACCAAAATTGATTAATAATCCAAGCGGTATTTGGTAGGCTTCTAAATAGTTCATTGCTTGTGCAAGATGAACTTCTTCAAGTTTTACAATTGCTTTGAGTTCGACCATAATTTGATTTTCTACAAAGAAATCTACGCGCCGTGTCCCGACTTCAATTTCATCATAGTAAATTTTCATTTCGTGTTCGCGGGAAAAGTTTAACCCGTGTTTGTGCATTTCTATGGCTAGGCAGCGTTGATAAATCACTTCTTGAAAACCGTTGCCCATTTTTTTGTGCACTTCCATCGCACAGCCGATGATTTTGTAGGTGAGGGGGTCGTAGTTGGGGAAGTTCATGAAATGAGTCCTGTTGTCTGATTGTCTGAACCACAATTTTCATAATTTTCACAATTACCGCAATTAAAAGATAATAATTTTGTATTTAATTGTGTAAATTGGGGTAAATGAGTTCTGTTGTCTGATGCTCTGAACCGCAATTTACGTAATTATTGTCTGAACCACAATTTACTTAATTAACACACACCCGCAATTAAAAGACAATAATTTTGTATTTAATTGTGTAAATTGGGGTAATTGTGTGAATTGCGGTTCAGACAACTAAGGGTGAAGAATCCTTGGGACAGGAAAAACAACACGGAATCCGCCGTAGCCGTCGTTTCTGCCTGAGTAGTGGCTACGAACGGCAGAACGACAGACATCCGCATTGCCGACCCAAGAACCACCGCGCAACAGGCGAGAACAATCATTATCCTCTGAACCATAAGCTGTGCCATCAGCATTCGCATCTGCAAAATCACCATGCCATTCATCTTGACACCATTCCCACACATTTCCATGCATATCGCATAAGCCAAACGGATTTACGTGCTCATTCACCTTTTCATCTACACGGTGCGTCTGACTACCCGAGTTCTTATCATACCAACAACGACTATTATCCATATTGTCTCCCCACCAATATTCCGTTGTTGTCCCTGCTCGACAAGCATATTCCCATTCTGCCTCACTGGGCAATCGAAAATCGTTTTTCAACAAAGCAGACAATTTTTGACAAAATTCTCGCGCCTGTTTCCAATACACTCTTTCCACAGGTAAATTCTTGCCTTTCCAGTTTGACGGATTATCACCCATCACTGCCTCATATTGCGCTTGCGTCACGGGAAATTTCCCCATATAAAATGGCTGCAACGTAAATGTTTTATTTCCCGCTTGCAACGTACCTTCGGGAATATAAACCATGACCAACTGCGTACCCGCTATATCAAACGTTTTTTCAAAAACAGTAACAGTTTCTAGCTTGCCTGCTTTCAGCGTATTGAAAATTAGCGGAATGCCTTTTTCCTTCGCCAAACGATCCTGCTCAGCTTTTGCCGCCTGTTCTGCTAAAAACTTTTGATAAGCCAATTCATTTTGCCGTGCAGTTTCAGACTCAAGCTTCTGTGCTTCCTCCCGCTTAATCGCCTCCTTTCTATCACTAATCAGCAACTTAGCCGAATTATTTTCCAGCTTAGCAAAACACCCATACAAAGCACTCATAAACGCATCATCTGCCGCAGAACAAAACGGCAAAACCTGCGCTAACCACTGCACATCCTCAACCACAGGCTGCGCCGCCACCAACTGCAAATTTTGCCCCTTCTCCGCCAAAAAAACCTCAGCCGCCGCCTGCAACTGTTGTACTGCAAAACGCTTATCCGACAAGCTACTCAAACCCATTGCCACATCCACTGCCAAAAAAGGCGCGTAAGGCGATTGCTGCATCAATAAACTCTCAGCCATCCCTTGATAATGCTCACGCACAATTTGCACAATATCCACCGTATCTTCAGGCGAAAATCCCAATAATAACTGCGGCAACAAATGCGGTAATTGCGGCATTACCCGATAATGTGCAAAGAAAAACTCATCAGAAGCCATACCCGTCAGCAAACAATGCACTGTCCCTAAAAAACGCTTCAATTCCTGATGTGCCTGTTCCGTCGGTGAATACGCCAAAGACTCACCCGTCGCCTCTTCCAACAACAGAGTCGCCACATTATCTTCTTTCAACTGAATATTTTTGCTGTGCTTTTTCAAAGCATCCAACTTATCGCTGGCGATAAACTTCTCCCGCAACTCACGCCACTGCAAAGCCTCAGCCTTCGCCAAACGATTAATAAACGCCTGACAATCAAAATCTGATAAAATCGCCTTAGATTGCGTATGCACCTGCCCAATATCCCGCGCCAACACCCGCAAATTCAGCTTTAAATTCGCCCCCACTTCCGACTCAATAATCAACAAAGGCACTTCCGCAAACACCGTGCAAATACTGTCATACGCTGTTTCATAGCGCACCGCCTTACTGTTCCAAGCTCCTCCCAAAAAACGCACAGGACAGCCCGAAGTCATTGCATAATTCTTTTCTAAAAAAGTCCGCAAACTTTCCGCTAACTCCGTTTCCATTTTCGGCAAACCACTGGGCGCACTAGACACCCGCTCAAAATTCACCTCGGGCGGCGACACACTCACCAAAAATGGCAACGGTAAATGACTATTACGATAAGCCTTATAATTCTCCAAAACACTCAGCGGCGTTGTTCCAT
>JBDLSS010000390.1:0-3245 GCA_039799345.1 Pseudomonadota bacterium | reverse complement strand
GAGTGCACAACACTAACACATTGTAAATAAAAGAGTTAGTGTTTCAACTGTCTAATTCCTATGATTCACTACAGTTTAGACAAATTCTAAAAAGTTTGCTGACGCTTGGAGACTGTCTATATTTTGACAGATAAAGATTTAAGTCTCCTCACTAAACAGTTAGAATAGCCCTGACTAGTTAGGTTGCGTTTTTAAGGACTTTCGACGATGGCTGAGCTTCCAAATTTATTATTAATTGATGATGACCCCAATATTTGCGAGACCCTGTCGTTCGCACTGCAAGACAGTTTTAATGTCATCGTATTTTCGAGCCGCGAAGAGGTCAAACGCTGGCTTTACACCACCTTGACGATGCCAAATCTTGCCCTCGTTGATCTCGGATTACCGCCGACACCGCACAGCCCTGATGAAGGCTTCGCCTTAGTTCCCGAATTATTGCGTTTCAATGCCCGCATGAAAATCCTGATTCTGTCAGGACAAGACAGCCATGAAAATGCCCGCCATGCCTTAACTTTGGGCGCAGTGGATTTTATCGGCAAGCCTTGCGACATCTCCTTGCTGAAAGCCCGCATTCAACATCAACAAATGTTGTTAGACATTGAACGCACCGAAGTGCCTGTGGCACAGCAAAAAGAATTCGGTTTAATTGGCGAAAGCTTAGCGATGCAAACTTTACGCGCCCAGATTCGCCAGTTTGCAGAATCGCCGTTTGCCGTGTTGATTCAAGGTGATTCAGGTGTGGGCAAAGAATTAGTCGCCCAATGTTTACACACCCAAAGCCAACGCCATGCCTCCGCCTGTTTGACCGTCAACTGTGCCGCGTTCACTTCTGAATTGCTCGATGCTCAGTTATTCGGACATTCCAAAGGCGCGTACACAGGCGCAGCCGCAGCCCGCACCGGTTTCTTTGAAGAAGCCAATCACGGCAGCCTGATTTTGGATGAAATCGGGGAAATGCCGCTGCAATTGCAAGCCAAATTATTGCGGGTTTTAGAAAATGGCGAATATTATCGCATTGGGGAAACCCGCGTGCGCCATTCTTCTGCACGGATTATTGCCTCTACAAATCGTGACTTGCGCGAACAAGTGCAAGCGGGGCGTTTCCGAGGCGATTTATATCACCGCCTCAGCGTGCTCACGATTAAAGTGCCCAATTTGGCAGAGCGTGGCGAAGATAGCTTATTATTGCTCAAGCATTTTCAAAACATTTACAAAGACATGGGGACAGATTTCGAGCTGGATGAAAACACTTTACAACGCTGGAAACTCTACAGTTTTCCGGGCAACGTGCGGGAATTACGCAATATCGTGATTCGTTTAGGCGCGAAATATCCCAAGCAAAAAATCAGCAAAGAACAGCTTGAGCAAGAATTAGAAACCGCAATTCCGATGCAAAGCACGGAAGACGATTCTGATGAATCCATCGCACGCCAATTGAACAAAGGCAGTTTTTCTTTGGACGATACTTTGCTGGAATGGGAACGCCGTTATATCAATGCCGCTTTGGAAATCAGCCAGGGCAATTTGAGCCAAGCGGCGCGTTTGTTGGGTATTAATCGCACCACTTTATATAGCAAAATGCAACGCCTCAGCAAAGGCGTGGCTTAATCCGTTCTCTTGCAAACGGCGCAAATCCGCGCCGTTGTGTGCACGCATCAGGCTATTGTTGACCCATGTACTATGAGCATTTCGGATTAAAATATCCCCCGTTTAAAATTACCCCCGACACGCAGCTGTTTTTTGCGGGGGGGAATCGCGGCTTAGTGCTCGATGCCTTACTTTATGCCATCCAAAGTGGTGAAGGCATTGTCAAAGTGGTGGGTGAGGTCGGCAGCGGTAAAACCATGTTATGTCGCATGTTGCAAGAAAAACTTTCACAACATGTTGAAATTGTTTATTTATTAAATCCCCGCCTCAGTCCTGATAAAATTCTCCACGCGGTTGCTTTAGAACTGCAATTACCGATTACCCCGCAAACTGACCGCCTTGAAGTGATGCAGCGTTTACAAAGCACGCTGTTGGAAAAGCACGCTGCGAATAAACAAGTGGTTGTCTTCATTGAAGAAGCGCAGGAAATGCCGCTAGAAACGCTTGAAGAGATTAGGCTGCTGAGTAATTTGGAAACTTCGCGCAGTAAACTCTTGCAAATTGTACTGTTTGGACAACCTGAACTGGATCATAATCTTGCGGTGCTGCACATTCGCCAATTGCGGGAACGTATCACCCATAGTTTTTATTTAAACCCACTCAGTCGGAAAGAAATTAGCGAATATATTTATTTTCGGATGCAAGCCGTGGGTTATCGTGGGCCGCCCGTGTTTACTCCAGAAGCCGTGCGTTTAATCACCAAAGTTTCTAAAGGCTTGTTGCGGCGGGTGAATATTTTGGCAGATAAGTCGTTATTAGCCGCCTTTGCCAGTAATATGCACCAAGTCACTGCAAAACATGTTACTTTAGCAGCAAAAGACAGCGGATTTTCTTGCCGTTATTTGTCTGCTAAGTTGCGATGGAGTTTGTGGATAAGCGCATTATTAGGCAGTTTTACGCTGGCGGGTTGGTGGTATTATCCTGTACTACTGGAAACTTTAAAACATAGCTTAAATGTGCCTGTCAATCCAACTGTAGTGTCGCCTATCGCAACGCTAAATAATACTGTATTCAGTAATGAACAGTTGTTACAACACCGTTTACAAGCCACACAACACTGGTTATTGGAAGCTGAACCACAGCATTATAGTTTACAAGTTTTATTAATTTCAGAAGAAAAAACGGAAGAATTACTAAAATTTTTACGAAAAACGGATGTGCAACCTATTTTAGAACGTTTATATATCTATAAAATGCGCGGTAATAAGGGACAAACTTTGTGGGGCGTGACTTATCACGAGTTTAACGATGCCGCCAGTGCCAGTGCGGCGGTGGCAACTTTACCCGAAAGTTTGCGCCGTAATCAGCCGTTTTCGCGCAGTGTGGCAAATTTGCGTGAACGCTTGGCGAATTAGTCGTACTGCCTTTCTAAACTCCTAAAAAAAACCTTTAACTCCCTAGGGCGTGTCACCAATTAAGTTTTAACTGCGCCCCACCCTCCTATGAAGAGGGCTAAACCTTAAAACCAGCCCCTAAATCCCCTAAAGGGGACTTTAAACATTAAACAAATTGTTTGTGTTTAGCCCCCTTTAGGGGATTGTGGGCTTCTTTAAAGGTTTTTAAACGCGCTACTTTCTGTTAAAACTTAATTGATGACA
>JBDLSS010000389.1:0-5783 GCA_039799345.1 Pseudomonadota bacterium | reverse complement strand
GGGTCGAAGGTGAATATGCTTACGGTTGGCTGCGTACAGAAACAGGCGTACATCGTTTAGTACGGAAATCGCCGTTTGATTCGGGGAATCGCCGTCACACTTCGTTTGCTGCGATTTTTATCTCGCCTGAAGTCGATGACGATATTGATATTGACATCAATCCTGCTGATTTACGCATTGACGTGTATCGTGCCAGTGGCGCGGGCGGGCAGCATGTGAACCGCACTGAATCGGCGGTGCGTATCACCCACTTGCCGACGAATAGCGTGGTGCAATGTCAAAATGACCGTTCGCAACACAAGAATAAAGCCACAGCAATGAAGCAGTTGAAAGCGAAGCTTTATCAGTTGGAAGTGCAAAAACGCAGCGCGACGCAACAAACGCTAGAAGACAGCAAGTCTGATATTGGCTGGGGTCATCAAATTCGTTCTTATGTGTTGGATCAATCGCGAATTAAAGATTTACGCACCAACATGGAAACGGGCAATACGCAAGGCTTTTTAGATGGCGATCTAGATGCGTTTATTGAAGCCAGTTTGAAAAGCGGGCTGTAATTTGTAAGCTTTTGTGAAAATGGCTACTATTTCGATACCCATTTCCGAGTTTATAAACTTTCCTATTTTCTTCTACTGTGAGACTCTCTTTCTCGCTCCCGCGTGAAAATGCCTATTGTGTTTTTGGTGAATTTATTCTCAGATAATCAAATAGTTAATAAGATTTTTCGAGTCATTAAGTAACCTGAGTTCGGTATAAGAAAACTGTTGCAGCTGTGACGAGTTTATTGCCAGAATCAGGATTGACAGGCTTAAATGTTGAAAAACAGTTTTTTAATTCTGAAAATTCTTTCATCCTGTGAATCCTGATTCTAATAATCTTTGCAACTTTTCTAACAAACTGGATTTATTAAACTTTCTGCTATTTCTTATTCCAAACTCAGATAAGGATTCTCAGTCCCAAAGACTACGCCTGCATCAATCTCTGCGCTGCAATTTCCGCTGGCGTATGCGCTGGCAAATGTTCACGATTTAACACTTCCCGCCATTTATCAATGAATTTCAGCTTGTTAATTTCTTGATAGGCTTTATAGCCTTTGGTCACGTCCGTGCCTGCGGTGATACCTTCGTGGTGAATCACTTCGGAATCATGGCAATAATGCACTTTATAACCCGCCGCCCGTGCTGCAAAGCACAAATCAGTGTCTTCATAGTAAGCGGGTGCATAACGCTGATCAAAGCCGCCGAGCTGTTCCCACAAGCTTTTACGAATCATTAAACTCGCACCCGAGCAATAATCCACCAAACGATCTTGGTTAAAATGCGGCAAAGTTGGGTCTTGGAAACGTCCATAATTACAGCCGCTGGCATCCTTATAAATAATCCCACCCGCTTCTTGCAAACGTCCATCGGGATAAATCAATTTAGAACCTGTAATGCCCACGGTGGGGTCTGCATCCATCACCGCAAGCATGGTGCGTAACCAGTTCGGCATCACTTGCGTATCATTGTTCAAAAACAGAATGAATTCACCCCGCGCCATTGCCGCGCCTTGGCGACATGCATTCACAAAGCCTTGATTTTCCTGATTACTGATAAAGAAAAAATTCCCTGTCAATTTCAACAACAGCGCGGCGGTTTCATCGCTAGATGCATTATCGACCACAATCACTTCAGTGCTGATGTCGGTTTCGGTGGCGCACAGGCTGAGTAAACAATTGTAGGTATACAACGCCTTATTAAACACAGGAATCACAATACTGATGCGTGGCTTGTTATTTTCAGGCAAATGCAAAGCTTGCAGGCTTAATTTTTGTTGCACTGCGGGCAAACGCCGACTGCACCAAATCGCGAGCATGTTTTCTGGCGTGGCATCCTCAGAATACAAGCGAATCCGCAAGGCTTGCCCCGCCTCGCAATGATAGGGCACAGGCAAATGAATATAAATGTATTGATTGTCCACAAAACTGTGCGCGGGCATTTTCAACACCATGCTCCCAATCTCAATTGTGAGGTGGCAGTGATTGCTACGGCAAAAAGTCGCGACCCGTAAACGTAGACTATGAATCGGCGCGCTGCTTGGGAAAAATTCTGTTTCCAAAATCGTGCCCTGTGCCAGTGCAATCGGCAGATCGCCCGCTGGAATATTGCCATTTGCCACTTGTCCAAAACCATCAATTAGGACTAAAGCAGGCTGTTTATCGTTAATTTGAGAAATAGGCGTTATCATGATGTCTTTATCAAGAAATTTGAGAGAAAGGGGATTTTCATTTTTTATAAAATTAGGCAAGCCAATCCCGTATTTTTAAAAATTTATCGTATAAAATCGCTTCGGGAGAATCCGTCTCAGGATGCCAGTTATATCGCCATTTTACCAAGGGCGGCAAGGACATTAAAATCGATTCAGTGCGCCCACCGCTTTGTAAGCCGAACAATGTGCCGCGATCCTGCACCAGATTAAATTCCACATAACGCCCGCGCCGATACAGCTGAAAATCGCGCTCCCGCTCGCCATAAGCTAAATCTTTGCGTTTTTCCACAATCGGCAAATAAGCAGGGATGTAATTATTTCCGACATTTTGTAAAAACTCGAAACAGTGATCGAAGCCCCAAATATTTAAATCATCAAAAAACAAACCACCCACACCGCGTGGTTCATGTCGATGTTTGATGAAAAAATATTGATCACACCAAGTTTTAAAACGGCTATATACCTCTTTACCAAAAGGATCACAGAGGTTTTTCGCGGTTTGATGCCAATGTTTCACATCTTCTTCAAAAGCATAATAAGGGGTTAAATCAAAACCACCGCCAAACCACCAAATCGGCGGATGATTGGGTTTTTCTGCAATGAAAAAACGAAGATTTGCATGAGAAGTGGGAACATAGGGATTTAAGGGATGGATCACTAAAGAAATGCCCATCGCTTGATATTGACAACCGACTAATTCGGGACGCTGCACCGTGGCGGAAGGAGGTAAGGATTTTCCATAAATATGCGAGAAATTAATCCCTGCCCGTTCAAAAACCTGACCTTCACTTATCACCCGCGCAATCCCACCGCCCCCTTCTTCACGTTCCCAATGCTCTTCTTGAAAGCAAGCTTCGCTATCCATTTGTTGCAGTGCAGTACAAATCTGATTTTGTAAATCTTGTAAATAATTTTTCACCAGTTCATGTTCTATCAAGGACATAACAATATATTCCTTATCTTTTAAATAGTAATGTGTATTCTTAAAAATAATCTTATAATTTTACATTTTATATCAGAAACTATCGTTATATAATAAGCAGTTCTTGACAGGATAATGCCTATTCATCGACGTTTCTGCCTAAGGAGATCACAGTTTTATGCTGTGAATACAAACAACAATAAGAGGTTAATGACATGAACTCGGATCATACTCCCCGCAAACCGCTTTATCAAAAGCTCTACGTGCAAGTATTGCTCGGGATTTTTCTTGGGGTGGCGGTGGGATATTTTTATCCGAAAATTGGGGTTGATTTAAAACCCTTGGGCGATGCGTTTATCAAACTGATTAAAATGATGATTGCGCCGATTATTTTCACCACGGTCGTCGTCGGGATTGCCCACATGGGACACATGCGCGATGTGGGGCGCGTGGGTTTGAAAGCTTTGATTTATTTTGAAGTGGTTTCCACCATTGCCTTGCTGATTGGGCTTATTGTGGTGAATGTGACCACGCCCGGTGCAGGCATTAATGCCAATCCTGCCACGATTGACACCAAAGGTATTCAGTCCTATACCGCCGCCGCCCAGCATTCTTCCACGCTCGAATTTGTGATGAATATTATTCCGAATACGATGGTGGATGCTTTTGCCAAAGGCGAAATTTTACAAGTGCTGTTATTCGCGATTTTATTTGGCCTGGCTCTGGCACAGTTTGGCGAGCGTGGAAAACCTGTGGTGCAATTAATTGACACGCTATCCCACGTATTTTTCACGATTATCGGTTTTATCATGAAACTCGCACCGATTGGCGCGTTTGGGGCGATGGGTTTCACCATTGCGAAATTCGGCATTGGTAGCCTCGCCGCCTTGGGGAAATTATTACTCGGGGTTTACCTCACCTGCTTCTCTTTTGTATTCATCGTGCTGGGTTTAATCGCGTATTTCACAGGATTCAGTCTGTGGAAATTCCTCGTTTACATTAAAGAAGAAATCTTAATTGTGTTGGGAACTTCGTCTTCAGAATCTGCCTTGCCACGCATCATGGCGAAATTGGAAAATATGGGCTGCGCAAAACCTGTGGTCGGTTTGGTGATCCCAACGGGTTATTCTTTCAATTTAGATGGCACGTCGATTTATTTAACGATGGCAGCGATTTTTATCGCACAGGCAACCAATGTGGATTTGAGCATTGGGCAACAGTTGGGGATTTTAGGGATTTTACTGCTCACGTCTAAAGGCGCGGCGGCGGTCACAGGCGGTGGATTCATCACTTTGGCGGCAACGCTGTCAACCACAGGCACAATTCCTGTCGAAGGCTTAGCCTTGCTATTGGGAGTGGATCGATTCATGTCTGAGGCGCGTGCAATTACCAATTTAATTGGGAATGGGGTGGCGACAGTGGTGGTGTCTGCTTGGGAAGGTGCTTTTGACCGCGAACAAGCGCGTAAGGTATTAAACGGGGAAACGGATTTGGAAGCGGATTCACCCGAAATCGTTTTAGATATTCATGATGGTTTAATCAATGATCCGCAAGAAGTCGCGCTCGAAAAACAACGCTGAGCCGATTCATTTAGAATTCCCTTCTCTAATATTTTTCAAAATACTAGAGAAGGCGAACTCTAAACTTCACTACTGATTAAGGCACGTTACGGGGCTTTAATTGCAGATTTTCAGTGAGGTAAGCATAAAGTTTTTGCTTCATCGAAGCCGCTTCACTGCTCTTGTAATCAAAGTTTTGTACTTTGTCTTTGCCTTGTTCGCCCTCTTCACGCAAGGTGACGGTGACCGTGTAGGCGTCGCCGTCTTTCTCAGGAGAGACCGCACCGATCACAATTTCCAAACGATTATAAATCTTGAATGCATCGCCTGTGGGATCGCCTGCAACGGGAATACTCACAACTTTGGGTTGAGAATCGCGCAAAATCGCTTCAACCATGTTCTTGACTTCGTTTAATTGCATTTCTTCACGCACCGAACCTTCAGTTTGAATACTGAAACTACGCACAGAAGGCTGGGTATTTTGTAATTGCAATTCACCCTTGGGGGAAACATGATTGGGGTCTTTGGCATGGGCTTTTTCTGCGGCAAAATTGGGCGCACTCATGCTTAAACCCACAGCAATTAAAAAAGGCGTACTAAATTTCATCTGTTATTCCTCATGTTAGAAGATATTAGGATTCGAGTCTATCATAAAACAAGGGTGAAAACTTATGTTCTCGGGTAATTAAAACTAAAAAAGGACTAGCTCAAATGAGATAATCCTTTGCAATTCAAACAATTAAATTAACAGTAAACTATAGGCGATCTGCAAAAGTCTTGATTTGAGCTTTTGCCTTCAAACTGGCTAACATTTGCTTACTTTCACTATCACCGATAGCCATTTGTAACTGGGACTTGATGCGATTTTGGGGATCAGCCACCTTGTCATCTTTAGCAGGTTCTTTGACTGCCAACATTGCCAAAACCGCGTAATCACCTTCAGCCCCTACATTCACCCCTTGATACAGTGCGCTATTGGCTTCAGGGCGACCGAGTTTAAACGCAGCTTGTGCAAGTTCCACTTGTTTAAACGCAGGATCACGACGTTTAACCCATTG
>JBDLSS010000388.1:0-4713 GCA_039799345.1 Pseudomonadota bacterium | reverse complement strand
CAGGGGGAAAACCTGAATACAGTGCAAATCATGCAGTTTTTAAAGATTTGGTTGGAAGAACATATTATGGGCGTAGATCGTACTTATACCGTCTATCTGAATGCCAAGGGAATTTTCTAAGATTTTAGCTGCTCTGTGTTGCACCATAGTGTCATTAGCTTTGGTAGCTGGGTTGTGGTTTGGTTTAAGCTGGTTAGTCGAATTTCTGATTAACAAACTGCCCCCTAGTTAGCAATAACAGGCATCCCATTCTTAAAATATTATCGGGTCTTTAACCCATCAAATATCGCGTAAGATATTTGATAGCTTGTTTAGGCACAGCGATTTCCTATTTAGGAAAGCTGTTGTTTCGCAATGTTAATCCATTCTTGTTGAACTTTACGAAAATTGCTGGGCATGGTATCAGCACGCGCCAAGATTTCTTTAAACATGGCATGAGCTTGTTCGGTGTAACCCAATTTTTGCAATAATAAGGCATAACGGCATTTGGCTTCATAGCCAGAAAAATACACCGCTAAGGTCTTATATTCTGCCAGTGCTGGCTCATTTTCCCCCAAATATTCCAACGTGCGTGCATAAAGTAAATGTCCATCTTGTGATTTAAAATCTGGGTTTTCTGCAATTAAGCGTTCTAACATGATTTTAGATTCAGCATATTGCTGATTTAAAAATAAAACCTGTGCGAGAGAGAGCATAATTCTCGGGTCAGTTTTGTATAAACCCACTAAGGCACTGTGATACAAATCAATCGCTTCTTGATAAAAGCCATTGGCAGTGCATTCTTCTGCTAAATTCAGCTTATTTTGCGTTTTTTCAGAAATCGCCAATTCTTTGGCAAGCCGTTTTAAATCACGTTCTGGATCAATGGTTTTAAGCACCTTATGAACCGTTTTGCGCCCCGTGCGGCTGTTACGCATGTCTGGCAACATTTCGAGAAAGAAATAAAAAATGCAGCCCGCCACAGGAATCATCAATAAAATCCATATCCAATCCCGTCTACCTGTTTTGTGGGCGTGCACGATAAAAATCGCTTGAATAATCACAGATAATACGATTAATGGCATATTTTTCTCCTTAAATATTCATCGAATTATGAAACAATTACGAGGAATTTCACAAGAGCTATTTGTGCTATTTTGAGTATAATTAAAATTTACACTGCTCAAGTTCTTCCTTTAGGAATTACACGGCTTAATAATTAACTATTTGATTTTAATAATGTAATTATTGTAATATTCACAATATTAACTGATTATAAATAAAAGATGTAATGTTTCAACTGCGTAACTTCTACAGGTATAACTTTTTATCATTAATTATTTCGTCGTACTTTGGTTAACCTATTATTTTTAAATACTTTTTATTAAATTCAGCTTAAATAATAAAGCAGACTATTCACCAAGTGATACGACTATTAAGCAAAAGTCGACAACCCTCTGAGTTTTTTCTAACAGCTTTAAAAAGAAAAAGCCAAACGTAGCTTAACTTAATATTATATAAATAAAATACTACTAATGACGCAACCCTTGGAGTTGGGGGCTATTTTAAATATTTAAGCCCTGTTAGGAATTTGGAGGCGCAAGCCTAATCACAGAATTTAGTTTAAAATAGGATATTTATTACTTTATCCCCATTCAGGAAACACCCCATGTCTAAGCCCAGCAGCAGCCATAACGCCCTGATTCATGAAACCAGCCCCTATCTTCTGCAACACGCGAGCAATCCCGTGCAATGGCATCCTTGGGGAGAAGCGGCATTACGCCTCGCTCGGGAACAAGGCAAACCAATTTTATTATCGATTGGTTATTCCGCTTGTCATTGGTGTCATGTGATGGCACACGAGTCTTTTGAAGACCCCGCCACGGCGGCGGTGATGAATGAGCATTACATCAATATCAAAGTTGACCGTGAAGAACGCCCTGATTTAGATAAGATTTATCAAACCGCCCACCATTTAATCACCCAACGTTCTGGCGGCTGGCCTTTGACCATGTTTTTAACGCCTGAATCACATTATCCGTTTTACGGCGGCACGTATTTTCCTCCCCAACCTCGCCACGGCTTGCCCGCTTTTGCCGATTTATTGGAAAAAATCGCAGGCTATTATCAGCAAAATAGTGCGCAAATTGAAGAACATAATGTGTCACTCGCCGCAGCTTTGGCGCAATTAGATTCTTTAGAACCGCAGGCCCGTGATGTGATTAGCCCTTGGCCCTTAAACACCGCACGGGAAGAATTAGACCGCAGTTTTGATTCTGAAAATGGTGGTTTTGGCAAAGCTCCAAAATTCCCACAATTGCCCAGCGTTGAGCGTTTAATGCGACATTACGCGATGACCGCCAATCAAGGCGAGGCGGACACCGACGGCTTGCAAATGAGTTTATATTGCTTATTGCGAATGTCTGTCGGGGGGTTATACGACCAAGTTGGTGGCGGTTTTTATCGCTATTCGGTCGATGAATTTTGGATGATTCCCCACTTTGAAAAAATGCTGTATGACAACGCCAGTTTCTTGGTGAATTTAAGCAATGCTTGGCAAGTTTCCCAAGAGCCTTTATTTAAGCGCGTGTTGGGCGAAACTGCAGATTGGGTTATCCGAGAAATGCGCGATGCGGAAGGCGGCTTTTATTCCAGTCTCGACGCAGACAGCGAAGGCGAAGAAGGCAAGTTTTATGTGTGGACGCGCGAAGAAGTGAAAAGCTTGCTCGATGCCGACACTTATCGCGTATTTGCCTACAGCTATGGTTTAGACCGCTCGCCGAATTTTGAAGAACAACACTGGCATTTATTCAGCTATAACAGCGTCGAACAAGTCGCTAAAAAACAATCACTAAGCGTCGAAACTGTTGAACAGAAATTAAGCGAAGCACGCGCCATTTTATTCAAAGCGCGTCAAGCCCGTGTTGCACCGGGGCGCGATGATAAAATTCTGACCGCATGGAATGCGCTCGCGATTAAAGGCATGGCAATGGCGGGCTTGGCTTTGGGCAATGAAAATTACATCCAAGTGGCAGAGCAAACCTTGGATTTCATTCGTGAAAAGCTGTGGGTTGATGGACATTTACGCGCGACTTATAAAGATGGGCAAGCACGGTTTGATGCGTATTTAGACGATTATGCGTTTTTATTAGATGCAGTGCTCACCTTGTTGCAAGTGCGCTGGCGTGAAGGCGATGTGCAATTTGCCCAAGCTTTAGCGGATGTGTTGTTAAACGAGTTTTACGACAAGGAACGTGGCGGCTTCTATTTCACGGGCGAACAGCATGAACAATTAATTACGCGCCCCAAATCTTTTGCTGATGATGCGATGCCCAGCGGCAATGGAGTTGCCGCGCAAGCTTTGGGACGTTTGGGACATTTGCTGGGTGAAACCCGTTATTTAGAAGCAGCGACGAATACTTTGCAAGCGGCATGGGAGGCAATTAATCAAATTGCTTACGCCCACAACACGCTGTTATTGGCTTTGGAAGAATATTTATTTCCTCCGCAAACCATTATTTTGCGCGGTGAAGGTGAATCCTTGCAAACGTGGAAAGCCATCTGCCAACAACATTACGCGCCGCATCGTTTGTGCGTCGCTATTCCAAACAGTGCGCAAAATTTACCTGGAATTTTGGCAAACTTCGCGCCTAAAGCGGGCGTGGTTGCCTATGTGTGCACGGGCACGCAATGCAGCGCACCGATTGAGAATTTAACGGAATTACAAACGATGTTGAAGATTTAGGGTAGAACTGCGCCCCCCCCTAAAGAAGCCCCCAACCCCCTAAAGAAAGCTAAACATTAAAGGTGTTTGTGTTTTAAGTCCCCTTTAGGGGATTTAGGGGCTTCTTTAAAAAGCCTCTTTCAGGGGGGCAGTTAAAACCCACTTACTTTGTAAAATTAATATCTTTTACCCACTTATTAAACTTGGCTTCTTCCAAGAAAGACACAGGCAGCGGGTCTTTTCCTTTGGGGACTACAAAAAATTGACGGGGTTTATTTAAAATCGCGCTCACCCCTTTGGCACTGACTTCGACCTCTCCCGAAATCAAACAGACAAAATCACGGTCTTCTTCTGCTTCAAAATACACATCGGTGCCACGCAAACCAGCGGTGATGGTGTTGTTGACATGCACTTTCACATCATGTTTATCGGGTTTGTTGCTGAGGAAACGAAACGCGCCCTTGCTGACATTCAACACACTGCTAAACGTCGTTGACTGTTGTTTCACAGGTTCGATTAATAACTTATCCACTTGGACTTGGGCATTGTCACCGATTTGAATCAGGCTATTATCAGAAATCCGAATTTGCAAACGCGCATCTTCTCCCGTTTTAATCACATCGCCCGCTTTTAAAATATCGCCCACTTTCAAAACAGAAGTCACGCCAGCCCGCTGTAATTCCACAATATTTTGTATTCTGGCGACGGTGGCATCTGCGGCAAAACTAGAACTTAAGGGTAAAAACGCACAACAAAATATGCTAAGCAAATAACGAAACGGTATCATAGTCAGACTTCCTTCAGTTAGTGTTGTTGAACTAGAGTATAGAACCTTATGTTGACATATCCACAAATTGACCCGGTTTTGATTCAAGTCGGGTTTGTTAAAGTTCATTGGTATGGCGTGATGTATCTTGTCGCCTTTGGATTGGCTTGGTGGTTGGGTACTTATCGTGCGCGTCGCCCCAATGCCATTATTACTGCCGAGCAAATGGGCGATTTACTGTTTT
>JBDLSS010000387.1:0-4852 GCA_039799345.1 Pseudomonadota bacterium | reverse complement strand
CTAATACCCGCCCAACGCCTGCAAGATAAACTTCCATACCTAAATAATCATTTTCAGGGTGCGCCTGCGCCATCGCAACCAGCGCGTCACCCATGCCGAAGCCAATTTCCAAATGCTTTGGGGCTGTTCTGCCAAAAATTTCATTTAAATGAAAAGGCTGTTTTGTGTCGAGTACGAATTGCGCCCATTGAGTATCAATTGCGTGTTGTTGCGAGGCAGTAATGCGTCCGCTGCGGCGCACAAAACTACGAATCGGATTGTTTTGAAAAGAGGAAGTTTCAGACATTTAGATAGTTTCAGTTAATTTTTTGGAAAATGCGGTACTGCTTGCGATAAAAGCCCCGCTTTTGAGAGATTTTTAGCCCTTTTTTAATGAGCTTAGGACAATTTTTAATTGTCCAGCAACTGATAATTATAATCTTTTTTAGGCAACATCTCGACAGCACTGCAATTTTTGAATGTCTCAAAAAGTTTAAAAACATGAGAAATATGATATGGCTACTTTCGACAAGCCCATAATACCAAATAACTAAACACGATTATGCCCACATAATCACAGCTTAAATCCCCTAAATCAAAAGTGCGGGTTTTAATAAAATACTGTGAAAATTCTTCTAGTGTCATAATCGTTGCCACAATGACACTGCCTTTCAGTAAGGCAAATTTTCCCAACTGCCAACGCGCACATTCCCACCACAGATTCGCCAACGCCGCCAAAAATCCCACAAGGAAAAAATGCCCTACTTTATCCGCAAACGGAATCTGATACACCCAACGTAATAAATATTGATAATCGCCCTGATCCACCAGCACGATAATGCCAATAATCAGCGCGACATAAATCAGAATTAATACTCTAAGCCGCGTCATGTTTATTTCTGACGTTCATAACCACAACTCACTGCCTCGTTTAGAGAAAGATCGTTTATGCGTTCCTGCGCCAACACCAAGGCAGCCGAATCTAATTCCCCTTGTCCTGCGCCCACCAACACATTTAAATACTGGCTTGCCAATGCCGTGCCCTGCATCGATAAACCCAATTCTTGAATAGTTTGCATCGCGATGCGCATATCTTTTTGATGCAGCTTGAGTTTAAAACCCGGTTCAAAGGCATGGTCTAACATGCGTTGTCCGTGCAAGTCCAAAATGCGGCTGTTGGCAAAGCCCCCGAGCAAGGCTTGGCGCACGTTGGCGGGGTCTACACCTGCAGCTTTGGCGAGTAATAAGGCTTCACCCACCGCAACAATGGTTTGGGTAATTAACACTTGGTTGCACGTTTTGGCAATTTGTCCCGCGCCATTGTCGCCAATGTGCACGATGTTTTTTCCCATCGCTTCAAACAAGGGTAAGGCGCGTTGAAATTGTTCGACTTTGCCTCCGACCATAATCGACAAAGTGCCCGCAATCGCACCTTTGTCGCCGCCAGACACAGGCGCATCCAGCATTTCGACATTTTTAGCCGCTAAACTTTGGGCAATATTGCGGGTGGTGAGTGCAGAAATGCTGCTCATATCAATCACCAAACTGCCCGCTTTCGCGCCATGAATTACGCCATTTTCCCCTAAAATCACTTGTTCGACATCGGGGGTGTCAGAAACGATGGTGAAAATAATCTCGCTGCGCTCGGCAACTGCACGCGGTGAATCACAGGCAATTGCGCCGACTTCGACCAAAGGCTGCATCATTTCAGCACGACGGGCGTGCACATTCAGCGCGTAACCTGCACGGTGCAGATTTAACGCCATCGGCTTGCCCATAATTCCTAAACCAATAAATCCAATTTGTAAGCTCATTTAACATTCCTTCTGTGCTATAAATCCCATAATTTCTTATGCAGCGCGAACGCATCCGAGGTGACATAATCTTCTAATTGCAACACATGCATTTCAATTAATTTAAAATCTTGTTCCAAAATATCTAAAGCTTGGCTAAATGAATCATCTTGTGGTGCATTACTGAGCAAGAACGTCAATAGCACATAAAAAAATATGGTTGGGGGAAAAATAAAGCTAAAAAACACGGTCATTATCCGTACTAAGGCAACATCGGCTCCCCAAAATTGCGCAATTCCCGCACATACCCCGAATAATTTTGCCTGATTACTATTTTTATAGAGTGCCATAATTAACGATTCACCCGCCAATTGGGCACTTTCGCATCTAAAATCGTTTCTAAAACTTTGACCCGTGCTTCCAAATTTGCTGCATGATTTTGTAATTGGTTTAAACGTTGCAGGTCACTTTCACTCAATTGGCGATTCCCACGATTGCTATTGCGATACTGTAAAAATAACCAGACTGGCAATATCATAAACACTAAAAATCCTATGATTAGCGTGAGCATAAAACTAAAAATGCTGGTGAACATTGCTGTCATTTAAATCCCTTATACTCAATATTTGTGTTTGTCAGTCTGATATACGCATTAAAGCGGAAATTGCAATATAATGATAGCCAAAACTTATCCCTTATTATGCCATGCGTTTCCCAGATACGCCCCGAGACAGACTTCATGAGTAATCTTGCCAACACCATTTATCAAGCGATTGTTGCCCACACCATCTGGAAAAAACGACTTAGGGAATCCTTAGAAACAGGCACTGCTGATTATGAGTCCTGTGCTGAAAATTGTGATTTTGGAACATGGTTGCGACAAGATGCCGAAGTCTTGCGAACTTATTCGCATTACACCCCCGTATTTGAACTGCATGAGCATTTCCACAAGGCAGCCCACGAAATCATTCACTTAGTGCGTAGTGGCGACATGGATACAGCCCGCAATTTATTGCAATCAGGCGGAGAATTTGAACAAACTTCCCGCAAACTGACAGAAGAAATTATCGCATGGCACGATGTAGTCATGGGTAAAAAATAAGACTTTTCTCCAACCTCGTTACGATGAGACAACAATGAGCGACATTAAAAAAGTAGTGCTTGCCTATTCTGGTGGCTTAGATACTTCGATTATTCTCAAATGGTTACAAGATGTTTATCACTGTGAAATCGTCACTTTCACCGCAGACATTGGACAAGGCGAAGAATTAGAACCCGCCCGCGCCAAAGCGAAAATTCTCGGCGTAAAAGATGAAAATATCTTCATCCTTGATTTGCGTGAAGAATTTGTACGTGATTACGTGTTCCCCATGTTCCGCGCCAACACTATTTATGAAGGTGAATATTTATTGGGCACGTCGATTGCGCGTCCTTTAATCGCTAAATATTTGGTAGACCTCGCCAATCAAACGGGCGGTGATGCGGTTTCTCATGGCGCAACGGGTAAGGGTAATGACCAAGTGCGTTTTGAACTTGGGGCTTACGCGCTCAAGCCTGAAGTCAAAATTATTGCGCCTTGGCGTGAATGGGACTTAAATTCCCGTGAAAAATTGCTTGCTTATGCTGAAGAGCACGGGATTCCTATCGAAATGAAAAAAGGCAATAAATCGCCTTATTCGATGGACGCAAACTTGCTGCATATTTCCTACGAAGGTCGCGTGTTAGAAGACCCTTGGGCAGAAGCCGAAGAAGATATGTGGCGTTGGACGGTTTCCCCCGAAAATGCGCCCGACAAAGCCACGATTATCGAACTCACTTTTGAAAAAGGCGACATCGTTGCTATCAATGGTGAACGTTTAAGCCCCGCACAAGTGCTCACGCAATTGAACAAAGTGGCGGGTGAAAATGGCATCGGGCGTTTAGATTTGGTTGAAAATCGCTATGTGGGCATGAAATCACGCGGCTGCTATGAAACCCCTGGCGGCACGGTGATTTTAAAAGCGCACCGCGCCATTGAATCTCTCACTTTAGACCGTGAAGTCGCGCATTTGAAAGATGAATTAATGCCCCGTTATGCGAGCTTGGTTTATAACGGCTATTGGTGGAGTCCTGAGCGTAAATTATTGCAACAAATGATTGACGCATCACAAGTCAACGTCAACGGCGAAGTGCGTTTGAAACTCTACAAAGGCAACGTCATTGTGTTGGGTCGTAAATCAGAAAGCGACAGCTTGTTTGATACTAGCATCGCGACTTTTGAAGATGACGGCGGCGCGTACAATCAAAAAGATGCGGAAGGCTTCATTAAATTGAATGCCTTACGGATGCGGATTGCAGCGCGTTTACAACAAAAGCGTTAATGTTTTGTTGAAGTGAGGCAGGGCGTTGTTAAAATGCTCTGCCTTATTTTTTGTAAAGAATCACGCGATTTAAATCAATCATGAAACCCACTAGATTTTGAAAATCTAGCAGGTCTTGAGTCCAGCATGATTAGAACTGACAGCACTGCTAGGGCGTGTCATCAATTAGGTTTTAACAGAAAGTAGCGCGTCTAAAAACCTTTGAAGAAGCCCCCAACCCCCTAAAGGGGCACAGCCATTAAGTTAAGCCTTAAAAGCAAGATTTCTTAGCCTGTTTAGCATATAGGAGCAAACTCGTAGTAGAAGAACTTCTCCTTGGAACTAAACGATGACTTCGAGTGCACGTCGGATTTGTCAAAAATAGACGTTCCAACTCTGTGAGAGCCTCATCATTATCCTGTTCCCTGTCAAACAAAATATCCAAGACTTTATTCTTTATCGCATTAAAGGATACTGAACGATTCACATGCTGAGGATAACGGGTTTCTTTATGGGACAAGAAACACTGTGCACTCTCAGTCAACATCGCCTCAAGCCCTGTTAAATACACACTCGAATAGAAGTCCTGATACACAGACTCTGCTGATTTACCTGTGAAGTTCTCTAAACCTAAGCGGGTTTTCAAGATTCCAAAGAAGGTCTCAATGCCCCACCGCAAACGGTAGAGTTCTTTAAAATCAGCTGTCGGATACAGGGTTTCATCGAGTAAACTGGTCACCA